>NZ_JAYWXI010000002.1:0-272784 GCF_036016955.1 Bergeyella anatis
CCGGTAGGAAGGCTGAAAGGCACGCCTGCATTCAGCTTGACCCAAGTGCCGGGATCCGAAGAAGTTTCTTGGCTGTAGTAATAATACCCCACATCGGTAATCCCCGTAATCTTGCCACCTCCCATACCGCCAGTGGGGTTCACGTCCCTCACAAACACCAGCATCGAGTGCTGGTCGGGCGTCAAGGTCATGTGGGACACGGCCTCCAAAGTCAACCGGGGAATGAGAAGCCCCTTCGCCCGCCCTTGGGGAAGGCTCTCATTGGGGGCCACCTCCAAAGTGGCTTTGGGCGTGGTGGTGTTAATCCCCACCCGTCCATTGTACTGATCGCTCTGCCCGAAGGCCTGCACGCCGAGGCCCAAAAAAGCCCAAACGGCGTAGGATGTCGTTTTTTTCATCAAAAATCGGTTTTAATGGTTAGTTGTTAATGTTTTAATGCTTAGTTGTTAATGGTTAAGGGGTAAAAGCATCGGGTGGGGAAGGCGTTAGGTGTTGGATTGGTTATGAAGGCCGCCATCCCATGCCCGTACTCCCGATGCAAAAAACAATGGACGCCTGCGCCGTGCTTCCGCACTTTTTTAATGCTTTTCCTTTTCTCCATTTTCCGACGAAGCCGCCGCTTTGCTTTTTTGACTATCGTCGGAAGCGCCTTGGTCTCGAAACCAAGGAACCAAGCGTTCAAGCCCCTGAAAACCCGGCTAAACGCGCCCGTTTTTGAGGGGTCGGAAAAGACCGCTTTAGCTTGTGGCGCGGCCTTTGTCTCGGACGGGAGACCAAAGAGCGCCTTGGTCATAATCGGCCGCGGGGTTTTATTGCGGGGTTGAAATCGTTTTGAGAGAAAGCCGGAAAGCCATGGGGGGATTTTCCGGCGGCTAAAAGCCCCGATACACTTAAACTTTAACTTATGAAAACAAAAACGGGATTTTAGCCTGGGGTTTAGCGTGATGAATAAACTTTCCGAAAAAGAAAAAAGAATAACGACCGCAGGCACGGAAAACAAAAAAGCGTCGTTTCGGGAAATAAGACTCCCTGAAACGACGCCCAAAACCAAAACCGTAAAAAAAGAGAGCGGGGTTGGTTTTTCCGAAAATTTTTTATAAGCTACGCGTGCCCGCGCGGTTCTATAAGAATTTAGGGGACGTAAGTGTTGTGTGTGTGTGTGTGTGTGTGTGTGTGTGTGTGTGTGTGTTTACACGATTATCCGAAACCACCAAATTTTTCGGCCGTTTTTTTTCGTTTTTTCGGATGTCTTTGGGTTTCAAAAGCATAACGGAGCCAAATGTAGAAAATTGCAAGGACTTGCACAATAGCTTTTACCTGATTTATTGCATTTTGTCGCTCCAAAACACCAAAAACCTAAAAAATAAAGGAGCCCATTGCGTAAAAAAGTCTTCCCGCAAGCGAAAAGCCCTATAAACCAATCAAAGAAAAAAACACCCCCTCCCTCCTTACTGCCATTTTGTCTTAAAAATCACTATCTTTGTACGCTATTTTAATCCTAACACCGTAAACCCTCCCCAAAACGGAAAGGAAAATCATTAACCTAAAAAAGAAGAGCATCGTGCAAGAAAAATATATCGACGAAACCAAACAAGGCGAAGCCTATGCCTCCGCCGAAAAACCCGAAAACACCAAAAAATTGTTTTTGGAAAGCTACGGCTGCCAAATGAATTTTTCAGATTCGGAAATCGTAGCCTCCATCCTAAACGACGAAGGCTACAACACCACCCTAAACGTGGAAGAAGCCGACCTGATCCTGCTAAACACCTGCTCCATCCGAGAAAAAGCCGAACAAACCGTCCGAAACCGACTCTCGTCCTTCAATCACCTGAAGAAAAACAAACCGTCGCTAACCGTCGGCGTCTTAGGCTGCATGGCCGAACGCCTAAAAACTAAATTCTTAGAGGAAGAACACCTCGTGGACCTGGTGGTAGGCCCTGACGCCTATCGCGACCTGCCCAACCTCCTGAAAGAAATTGAAGACGGCAAAGACGCCATCAACGTCATCCTCTCCAAAGAGGAAACCTATGCCGACATCTCCCCCGTGCGATTAGGCGGCAACGGCGTTACCGCCTTCGTTACCATTACAAGAGGTTGCGATAATATGTGCACCTTCTGCGTGGTCCCCTTCACCCGAGGAAGAGAACGAAGCCGAGACCCTCATTCCATCCTCGAAGAATGCAAAGAACTATGGAATAACGGCTACAAAGAAGTTACCCTCCTCGGTCAAAACGTAGACTCCTACCTTTGGTACGGCGGCGGCCCCAAAAAAGATTTCGACAAAGCCTCCGACCTTCAAAAAGCCACCGCTCTGCGCTTCGCCCAACTTTTGGAAATGGTAGCCAAAGAACTGCCCGGCCTCCGCATACGCTTCGCCACCTCCAACCCCCAAGACATGAGTTTGGACGTCTTCCGAATGATGACCAAATACCCCAATATTTGTAAATACGTCCACCTCCCCGTCCAAAGTGGAAGCAACAACATGCTGAAAGCCATGAACCGCCAACACACCCGGGAAGAATATCTGGAACTGGTAAAGCAAGCCAAAGCCATCGTTCCCGAAATCGCATTCTCCCAAGACCTTATCGCCGGCTTCTGCGGCGAAACCGAGGAAGACCACCAAGATACCCTCTCGCTAATGCGCGAAGTGGAGTACGACTACGGCTATATGTTCGCCTACTCGGAAAGACCCGGAACCCCCGCCCATAAAAAAATGGAAGACAACGTCCCCCCCGAAGTCAAAAAAAGACGCCTCCAGGAAATCATCGAGTTGCAAAACGAACTCTCCCTGAAACGAATGAAAACCTACGTCGGGAAAAACCACGAAGTCCTCATCGAAGGAACCTCCAAAAAGAACGAAAACCAATGGAAAGCAAGAAACACCCAAAATGCCGTAGTCGTCTTCGATAAAATGGAAGGTCAAAACATCGGCGATCTGGTTACCGTTCACGTGTACGACTGCACCCAAGGAACCCTGTTAGGAAAAACCGTATAATCCCCCAAAACCACCTCATGAATCTACTTCAGAACCTAAAAAACCGTTTCGGCATCATCGGTAACTTCCCCGCACTAAACCGCGCATTGGAAAAAGCCGTACAAGTAGCCCCCACCGATATCTCGGTTTTGGTCATCGGAGAATCCGGCGTCGGAAAAGAATTTATCCCCAAAATCATCCACGCCGAATCCAAACGAAAGCACCAACCCTATATCGTCGTTAACTGCGGAGCCATCCCCGAAGGCACCATCGACTCCGAACTCTTCGGACACGAAAAAGGAGCGTTCACCGGAGCCACCTCCACCCGAAAAGGTTATTTTGAAGTGGCCGACGGCGGAACCATCTTCCTCGACGAAGTCGGCGAACTCCCCCTGCAAACCCAAGTAAGGCTTCTGCGCGTTCTGGAAAGCGGAGAGTTTATGAAAGTCGGCTCCTCCCAAATCCAAAAAACCAACGTGAGAATCGTAGCCGCCACCAACGTCAACATGATGAACGCCATCCAAGACGGCCGCTTTCGGGAAGACCTCTACTACCGTCTAAACACCGTGCAAATCGATATGCCCCCCCTGCGCGAACGCAAAGGCGACATTCACCTCCTTTTCCGCAAATTCGCCATCGACTTTGCCGAAAAATACCGCATGCCAGAACTTCAGCTCACCGAAGACGCCGTACACTACTTGGAAAACTACACCTTCCCCGGAAACGTCCGCCAGCTTCGTAACCTGGTGGAACAAATGACCGTCGTGGAGCAAGAACGCGTCATCCATTCCGCCAAGCTGGCCGAATACATCCCCCAAGAAACTCATCTCCCCGCCATAGTGCAGAAAAAAACAGCAGGAAACGTGACCAACTCCGAATTCCACTCCGAAAGGGAAATCATGTACAAAATCCTTTTCGATATGCGCAATGACCTCAACGACCTGAAATCCCTGACCTCCGAACTCATCAAAAACCGAGGCAACACCCATTTCAGCACACAAGAAAAGGAACTCATCAATCGGGTTTACACCCCCGAATCGGCCATTCCCAACCCCAGTTCGCTTCTCTATTTTGAAAGCGACCGCCCCCCTGTTAATCCCACCATCATTGCTTCGCCCAGCGAGGAATACCAAGACGTGGAAGACGTAGAAGCAGAAGAAACTTCCCCCTCTTCCCTCTCCCTCCAAAGCAACGAAAGAGACCTCATCGTAAAAGCCCTCGAAAAACACAAAGGAAGAAGAAACCGAGCCGCCGACGAATTAGGAATCTCCCAACGAACCCTCTACCGAAAAATTAAACAATACAACCTGGAAGAATAACCCATGATGCCCCAAAATACGTTGCCCCACCGAAACGCCTTGCGCCTTCTTTTCGCCATCGGAATCCTTTGGATTCTGCAAGGGTGCTACTCCTTTACAGGATCGTCCCTAAGCCCTGAGGCCAAAACCATCCAAATTAAAGAGTTCATCAACAACTCGGCATTGGTAAACCCTACATTGGCACAGCAATTCACCATCGACATCAACAACCGCTTCCTGCAAAGAACCCCGCTAAAAGGAACCACGGAAAGCCCCCACCTGCTCATCGAAGGCGAAATCACCGATTACAGCATCACCCCCACCACCATCTCCTCCTCGGTATCCACCTCCTCGGGCGCCCAAATTCAGGCTGCCCAGAACAAACTGACCATCACCGTAAAAGTCCATTACGAAAACGCCATAGAGCCCGAAAAAGGCTTTGACCGAACGTACAGCGACGAAGCGGCCTTCAGCAGCGATTTGGACATCAATCAAATCGAGGCTTCCCAAGTGCGCATCGTAACCGAACGAATCATCAACAAAATTTTTAACGACATTGTAGCCGACTGGTAATGACAGACAACCGAATCTTGGCGCTGATACAGCACCCCGAACAGATCCTGAAAGAAGATCTCAGCCTATTGGAAACCCAAATCAGGCAGTACCCTTACGCCCAAAGCCTAAGAGCCCTGCATCTATTGGCCGTCAAACGGTTTGGCTCTTCGGAAGAATACCAAAAGAAATTAACCGAAACCGCAGCCTATACCACGGATAAAAAAATACTCTACCTCTTTCTCAATAAAGAAAAGGAAAGCGCCCATACCGTAACGGAAAGCCCAAGTATCGCCGAAAACGAAACCCAAGCCTCCGAAAACACCCCCATCGCAACCGAGAACATCCCTCTTAACGAAGTAAAGATTCCTTCCGATACCGAAAAAACAGAAGAAAAAGAAGAAGTAAAGCCAAAGCTGGAAGACCGTCCTCTCGAATCCGTTGCCGAGGAAACTGCGCCCCCCCCCAAAAAGGAAGAAAAACCTGCCCCCGAAGCCCTTTCCGAAAAGGAAAGCCCCGCAGGATTGAACTTCCATCAATCCACCGACTTTTTACCCAAAGTAGTGCCCTCTACCAAATTCCCCCAAGAGAACTACGTCCCCAAACAAAATACCAGCAACCGGCACGAAGAAGAAATGAAGCGCCTGATTGCCGAAGTGGAAGCCAAAATAAAAGCCCGAAAAGAGAAAGAAAAGGAAAAAACCACCTCTAACGCCTCGGCCACTAACGAAGATAAGACCGACGAATCTTCGGAAATCAGCTTCGCACAAACCCAAGCGTTCGTGGTAACCCCAACCCCGGAAGAAGAAAAACCACGCCCAACCTCCTCCGAGGCCTCTAACGTGCAGTCTTCTCCCGATACGCCAACGCCATCCTCCTGGAAGCCCATGCGTATTGCTTCGGTCAAGCCCGACAGTAAGATTGAACTGCCCGTCGTTAAAGAACCTGTACCCGGCACCGCCATCGAAAAAACAGAAAAAAACACTCCAAAAGAAACAACGGCAGCCACCGAAAAAGACGACCGCCCCGTTTTCAACGTTTCTTTCTTTAGCGAGCAAGTGGTCAAAATAGAACCCGAGGAACCCCAAATCTCTTCGGAAAAGGCGCTTCCCGATGCTAAACCAAAGCCCAAAAGCAATATTCCTCACTTCATCAATACATGGCAAAAATGGCTACGCCAAGAAAATGCCCCAAAAGAAGAGCCACCGGTTAGCGTTCGTAAAGAAACCATTATCGAAAAATTCATCGAAAACGAACCCAAAATCACCAAACGAAAAGAGGAAGAAAGCACTTTTGTCGTCAAAGAAAAAACCGACGACATTTCCCACCTCATGACCGAAACTTTGGCCAATCTCTACCTTTCGCAGAAACTTTACACCAAGGCCGTTAAAGCCTTTGAGGTGCTTCAAGAAAAACACCCCGACCGCGCCGCCGAATTTGGTGAGAGAATAGAAGAAATCAAAGCCTTAAGGCAAAACAAATAAAAAAACAACCCCGAATCGGGGTTGTTTTTTGTATTCAAAAAGATACGCTCTCTTTCCTCTTTTCAGAAATTTTCCATGCGCTTTCAGCGTCCTTCAAAACCTTGCATTGCCGAAGGGTTTTCTTTCTTTTTCTTATCAATATACGCATCAGCATCAGGATCGCGATCCTTAATCAAATCTTGCGCCTCCTCCAAAATTCCCTCCAAAGTGTTAGGCATGGAAAGGTAATATTTGTAACTCTCGGAAAAACGCGTAGCCGTAACTTTATGCCGATCCAAAATATACCTTGTATGCGCCTCCATATCCCCCTGCGGATTAAGATACCCCATCTGGTTATTGATCGCAAAGTCGGCAATCAGCTCCGCCATTTTCTTCGGAGGAATCAAGTCCTTCGGTTCCTCCACGGTGTTGGACTGGGTGCATCCCAACAGCCCCGCCATCACGAAAAGAAAAAACCACTTTTTCATAATTTCCCGATTAAAGCCTTCCAACGGAGATTTAATATCCCTAAAACCGCTTCGCCAATAATCCCGCCGTTCATTTTACTTTCTCCCTTAACCCGGTTAGTGAAAATAATAGGGACTTCCACGATTTTTAATCCTTTTTTAAAGGCTCGGTACTTCATTTCCACCTGAAAACCATACCCTTTCAGTTTCACCCGATTAAGACCGATCTTCTCCAGCGTTTCCCTTTTAAAACAAACGAAACCTGCTGTCGTGTCATGAATAGGAATTCCCAAAACCGTACGCACGTACTTAGAAGCAAAATAAGACAACAACACCCGCCCCATAGGCCAATTCACCACGTTAACCCCCTGAGAATACCTGGAGCCTACCGCCATATCCGCCTGAAGACAAGCCGAATAAAGACGAGGCAAATCCTTAGGGTTATGGGAAAAATCGGCATCCATTTCAAAGATGTAATCAAACCCTTTTTCTATCGCCCAGCGGAAACCGTGAAGGTAAGCCTTCCCCAAACCGTCTTTGGTCTTACGAACCGTGAGATGCAAAAAACCCTCATACGTCTCCTGAAGGGTTTCTACAATCCGAGCCGTACCATCCGGCGAAGAATCGTCCACCACCAAAACATGAAAATCCTGCTCAAGAGCAAAAACCGCCGCAATAATGGCCGCGATGTTTTCCTTTTCGTTGTAAGTGGGGATAATAACTAACTTTTTCATTTCTGATTGCAAAGATAATCTATTTTGAATTGCCTCCTCTCCGATTTAAATAATTCTTACTTTTGCAAAAAAAGAAAAGTGGTAAGACTTACGGAGAATAACGACTGGGTAGTTTGGGTTCTGCTGGGCGTTATTGTGGTTTTTATTGTGGTTTTGCAATACCTCCAACGGGAAGCCGGATTGCGGGAATTTTTCACACAAAACTTTATTGATTCGGGAAATATTTTTCCGACCTATCTGCTGATTTCCGGCTGTTACATGCTGCTGTTAACCACCCTGCTTTCAAAGTACATCCCCATTCTCCCCCAATGGGTAGAGGCCTTTTCCGTAAGCGGTTACTCGCTAAATAAATTCGGATTTACCTTCCTTGCGGTTTTGGCATTTTATCTGGTGAAATTCTTTTTCTCCTTCGTATTCTATTCGTCCATCGGACAAGACACCAAATGGGGAAAATTTTATTTTGTAAGTTCTAAATTTTACCTGGCTCTGTCATTTATTTTGATGGCAGTGGTCTTTACCAGTTATTATTTGCCGGTCGACCAACTCTTTTTTTTAAGAGCCTTGATAATCTCGTCTTTAGCCGTCTTCGTCTTCAAGATTTTATTCTTTTATTTCAACAAGAACCGGGTTCTTCCCAAAGAGTGGTATTATAAAATTTTGTATATTTGCACGCTCCAATTTGCACCATTGCTTGCATTGGGCAAACTACTGTTTTATTAAAAAGTGATTGATGATGAAAGTTAAGTCGATTTTGGTTTCACAGCCGGCGCCCAGCGAATCCTCACCCTACATGGAAATCGCCAGAAAAGAAAAAATACGGATTGATTTCAGGCCTTTCATTCATGTCGAAGGGGCGGACGGAAAAGAGCTAAGAACCCAAAAAATAGATTTATCCCAATACACGGGAATCATCTTTACCAGCAAAAATGCCATAGACCACTATTTTAGGCTGGCTGAGGAAATGCGTTTTTCGGTTCCCGACTCCATGCGCTACATTTGCCAATCCGAAGCCATTGCCAACTACCTTCAAAAGCACATCGTTTACCGAAAAAGAAAAATCAGCTTCGGCGAAAAAACCTTTTCGGACCTGGTGCCTTTGTTTAAAAAATACCCGAACGAGAAGTTTCTTCTTCCTTCTTCGGACGTGCTTAATGCCGACATCCCTTCCACCTTGGACAAGGCCGGTGTGGATTGGACGCGTGCCATCATGTACCGTACCGTATGTTCGGACCTCTCGGATCTCAACATTTCCGAATACGATATGTTGGTGTTCTTCAGCCCTCAAGGAATTAAATCCCTCCACGAGAATTTCAAAGATTTCGCTCAGGGGGAAACTAAAATTGCGGTTTTTGGCCAAACCACACACCAAGCCGCGGAAGACAGCGGACTGAAAGTGGACGTGATGGCTCCAACCAAAGAAACCCCGTCCATGACCATGGCGATTGAAAAATACATCAAAAGCGGAAAATAAAACCCTACCGCTTCACCAAACTAACCGTCTTTTCAATCGAGGAAAGATGGTTTTTTATTAGAAAAGCTCCATTCACACCAAATTTCGCCCTTTATGCAGCCACCTAAAGCCCCCAAAAAAGACCAAATTTTGAAAACCCACGGCGATGTCCGCACCGACCCTTATTTTTGGCTCAACGAAAGGGATCATCCCGAAGTGTTGGCGTACTTAGAGGCCGAAAACGCTTACTGCGAAGCCGTACTGAAAGACACCGAAGCTTTCCAACAAAATCTTTTTGAGGAAATGAAGGCCCGCTATAAAAAGGACGACACCTCTCTACCTTATTTTTTCAACGGGTACTGGTACGTCATTCGCTACGAAGCCGGGAAAGAATATCCTTTTTTCTGCCGTCATTTCCAAACCTTGGACGCCCCCGAAGAACTCCTCTTCGATGCCAATGCCATGGCAGAAGGTCATGCTTTTTTCGAAATGGGAAGCGTGGCCGTAAGCCCCGATAACCAATGGGCCAGCTTTAGCTCGGACACCAAAGGCCGACGGATTTACACTATAGGATTTAAAAACCTAAAAGACGGTTCTCTTCTCGAAGACCAAATAGCCAATACCACGGGAAAAGTGGTTTGGGCCAACGACAACCGTCATATCTTTTACATCCGAAAAGACCAAAGCCTCCGGGCCTTTCAGGTTTACCGCCACGAAATAGGCACGGAGGCCTCACAGGACGTTTTGATTTTCCACGAAAAAGACGAGGCTTTTGATGTTAATGTATACAAAACCAAATCTTTGGAATACATTTTCATCGCAAGTTCCAGTACAATTTCGGACGAGCACCGCTTTATCCCCGCAGACGATGTTTTCGCACCTTGGAAAGTCGTTCAAAAAAGAAAAGACGGACTGGAGTATGCCGTGGAACATTACCAAGACGAATTTTACATCATTACCAACGCCGAAGAAGCAACCAATTTCAAACTCGTAAAAACCAAAGTGAATTCCCCTACCATGACGCATTGGCAGGAAGTCGTCCCACACCGCGAAAAGGTTCTTTTGGAAGGGTTTGAAATCTTCAAGCATTACTTGGTGTTGGAGGAAAGGCAAGAAGGCCTACTCCGAATTAAAATCATCGACCAACGCACGGAAGAAAGCCATTACCTCCACTTTCAAGAACCTTGTTATACGGCTTATATCGGGCTTAATTTGGAATTCGATACCGAAGTCCTCCGCTACGGATATACCTCGCTTACCTCACCGAGTTCCACCCTGGAATACCGCATGGATACCAGGGAAACCAAAATGCTGAAAACCCAAGAAATCTTAGGCGATCCCTTCCGCTCGGAAGACTATATTTCCGAAAGAATCTGGGCTCCCGCCAGAGACGGTAAGAAAATCCCCATCTCCTTGGTTTATCATAAAAAAACTCCTAAATCCCCTCAAACCCCTCTGTTGCTCTACGGGTATGGCAGCTACGGACACACCGTGGACGCCAGCTTCTCCAGCGTTCGCCTTTCTCTGCTGAATCGGGGCTTTATCTATGCTATCGCCCACATTAGAGGAGGAGAATACCTCGGAAGAGAGTGGTACGAAGACGGAAAAATGCAGAATAAGAAAAATTCTTTTTACGATTTCATCGATGCCGCCCGATTCCTCATTACCGAAAGCTACACCTCAAGCGCCCACCTTTACGCCATGGGTGGCAGCGCAGGCGGTCTTCTTGTAGGTGCCGTGGTCAATATGGAACCCGCCCTCTTCAACGGCGTAGTGGCTCAGGTGCCTTTTGTGGACGTCGTTACCACCATGTTGGACGAAACCATCCCTTTAACCACCGGAGAATACGACGAATGGGGCAACCCCAACGAAGAAGAGGACTACCACTACATGAAGTCCTATTCGCCCTATGACAACGTTACCCCACAAGCTTATCCCCATATGCTGGTTACCACAGGCTATCACGACTCTCAAGTTCAGTATTGGGAACCCGCCAAATGGATTGCCAAATTAAGAGACCAAAATACATCCGAACGCATTATTCTCTTCCGTACGGACTTCAGCAGCGGACACGGCGGGGCAAGCGGACGCTTCGAGTCCCTGAAAGAAGACGTCTTGGAATACGCCTTTTTACTCAAATTAGAAAATAAAATTCATGACAGAAGCAATACTTTGGACTAAAGTCGAAACTTTTTTCCAAGAGCATTTCGGAGCCGAAAGAAACGTCTCCATCGAAACCATTCTTTTCCTTATCGGCGTTCAAGAGCTGGGAAGCGGCAAACAGAATTACTCCAAAGACGACAAAGTCAATCTCATCCATATTGCAGTATGCCGACTGCTGGAGCCTTTCGGGTACTTCCGCTTTTCTCATTACGATGACCAAGGCTACCCGCATTTCGAGGAAACCGAGCCCTTGCCCGACCTCCAACCTAACGAACAAACGCTACTGATGAAAAAAGCCGTTATCCAGTACTTCATCGACGAGACTCTTTTCGATGCCGAAACCATGAAAGCTTTAAACGAAAAAAATTAAAAAGATTTTGTTAAAAAAAAGACTTTTAAGAAGCAAAGCACAATTTTTTTGTGCTTTTTTTGTTTTCATATTGTTAAAAACAGTAATTTTAACATTTCAAAATTAAATATCATTTGATGAATCAACGGTTTATTCCCATTATCGGGATATTAATGTCCATCTCCGTGGTGGTGTTCGTCACGCTTCAAATCAAGTGGCTGAAGGAATATTATGGTGCTTTGGATCAGGATTTTTCCAATAAAGTTCAAACGGCATTGGAATCTTCCGTCGAAAAAATTGCCGCCATCGAAATCGATCGTTTCCTCAACGAAAGCTATAAGAATTTCGGAAAAACCGTTATCGCCAGCAACGGACAACCTACCTCAACCGTCATCCAACAAGTCGAAGATTCGGCCTCCAAGCGAATGATTGCCTACCAAAACAGCATCATCGAAAGGGAAAATCTGCCAATTGCCAATACCGGAGACAGCCTAAACCGCATTAAGCTATGGACGGACGAAAGCCTGCTAAACATCCGCAGAGACAGCACCTCCCCTAAGCCTCTGACCGCCGCACTAAACACTTCCATCGCCTCGGGAGAATACAATTTAAAAGAGTTTGCCCGCATCGTCGGAAACAATCGCCCGATCGACAAAAGAGTGGATGTAGCCACCGTGGATTCGGTAGTATCCAGAGAACTGAAAGCCCACGGTATTTCCGGTGGTTTTGGTTTTGGCATTTTCGACAAGAATAATAAACTAACCCCAATTACCGACACCGACTACGCAACGCAAGAAAAAAACAGCCGATACAGCTATCCCCTGTTTAAAGACGATGGAGGAAAAACCCTTTATACGCTCTCGTTGGTCTTCCCGAGAAAGAATTTTTCTTTGATTAAAAACAATCTCCCGATGCTTTTGGGAACTTTCCTCTCACTTTTGACGATACTTGGAATTTACGTGACTTCCATTAACTACATGATGAGACAAAAGAAGATTGCCGACATCAAAACGGATTTCATCAACAACATGTCGCACGAATTCAAGACCCCGCTGGCCACCATCTCCGTAGCCACGGATTCTTTGGCAAACGACCGCATCGCCACCAACCCCGAAAAAGTAAAATACTACTCCCAACTGATAAAACAGGAGAACCTTCGGATGAAAAAACAAGTGGAAAACGTCCTGAACATGTCCAAACTGGAACGAAACGAAGTTCAACTCTTCCTGAAAGAAACCAACGTTCGCGAACTAATCCAGCAAATCACCTCTTCCTTCCAACTTATCGTCAAAGAAAGAGGCGGAACCCTCGCTACGGATTTTTCCGCCACCCGTTACATGGTTAAACTGGACGAATTTCATATCTCCAATACCCTGGTCAACCTTTTGGACAACGCCAATAAATATTCCCCCGAAAAACCCGAAATCAAAATCAAAACCCGCAATGAAGGCCCTTGGTATGTAATTGAAATTTCCGATAAAGGAATCGGCATGGAACCCCAAAACAAAGGAAAAATTTTCGAGAAATTCTTCCGGGAAGAAACCGGTAACATCCACAATGTCAAAGGGCAAGGCCTAGGACTATCCTACGTAAAAAAAATCATCGAACTGCATAAAGGAGTGATCGTCGTAGACTCCCAAAAGGGAAAAGGATCCACCTTCACCATCAAGCTGCCTCTAGGCCAATAGTTTTTGAAAAACCACAGTAATGTTAAACCAAAAAATAAAATAAAATGAGCAACAGAATCTTATTAGTAGAAGACGACCAAAGTTTTGGAGCCGTGCTCAAGGATTACCTGACCATCAACAACTTCGAGGTGACCCTGGCCACCGACGGAGAACAAGGATTGAAAGAATTTACCGAAAACGACTTCGATATTTGCATTTTCGACGTCATGATGCCAAAGAAAGACGGGTTCAGCCTGGCCGAGGACGTGAAAAAAATCGACAAGAATACGCCGATTATCTTTCTCACCGCTCGAAACATGCGCGAAGACATCCTGAAAGGCTACCAACTGGGGGCCGACGACTACATTACCAAGCCTTTCGATACCGAACTGCTACTCTATAAAATTAAAGCCATTCTGCAACGCAGTACCACCCTGGAAAATGAGGAGCAGGAGCAGTTCAAAATCAGTAATATCTTTTTCGACTCGATGCTGCGGCAACTAAGGGTGGGAGATCAGGAATACAAACTCTCTCCAAAAGAAAACGAACTCCTAAAACTGCTCTGCATCCACCGCAATGACTTCATGCCCAGAGATTTGGCTCTTAGAAAAATTTGGAAAAAAGAAAACTACTTCACCGCCCGAAGCATGGACGTGTACATTGCTAAACTTCGTAAATTGTTGAAAGACGACGACGGTATCGAAATCATCAACGTTCACGGCGAAGGCTTCCGATTGTTGGTGAAAAACAATAATTAAAAATAAAAACCTGCTCTTATTAAGCAGGTTTTTATTTTTTACACCAAACTATTTCGATCGGCATAGTTCAGTTTGAAAAAGATAGCCGTCATGATGGAAAAAGCCAACAAAGAACTCCCTCCATAACTGAAATAAGGCAGCGGAATCCCTACCGTAGGAAACAATCCCATCACCATACCGATATTAATCCCAAAATGAATGAAAAGAATCGAAGCAAAGCTGTAACCAAACACCCTATTGAAATGGGATTTTTGCCTTTCTGCCAAATAATAAATTCGGCCGATATAAAGGGCATAAATCAAAATTAAAAGCGTACTACCGAAAAAACCCCATTCTTCCCCTACCGTGCAAAAAATATAATCCGTCTGTTGCTCCGGAACAAAACTTCCCTGCGTTACCGAACCTTGGCGATACCCCTTTCCGAAAAAACCACCCGATCCGATCGCCGTCTTGGAATAAAGCAAATTATACCCCGAAGTATCCCGAAAAGCCTTTTCTCCCTTATACAACACCTCAATTCTTTCGCGCTGGTGCTTGGGAAGTTTCTCAATAATGGTAGGCGTAGCAAAAGCCAATCCGCCCAAGAGCACCACCGTTCCGATAATGGAAGATACCGAAATCACGTTCCAACTGATTCTGGAATAATTGAAAAAAATAACACCTCCCACAACCGCAATGATGCCAAGCAAAACATAAAAAGGATTAACCGCAATCGCCGTAAGAAAAACCAAAGCAAAAATACCTACCACAATAAAAAACCAACCACTTAAGCCTTCCCGATAAAGCGCAATGACAAACGCCCCAAAAACCAACAGCGACCCCACATCCGGAATCGCCAAAACCACCACCGCAGGAATACCAATGATGACCAACGAAGTTAATAGAGATTTGCGATACCTCAAATTAAAATCCGGTCCGGCTACATAATTCGCCAACATAAGTGCCGTCCCAATTTTAGCAAACTCCACCGGTTGCATTGTAAGTCCGCCAAATTTGTACCAGTTTTTCTGCCCCAAAATTTCCGTCCCAAAAGGAAAAAGACCAATAAGCAACAATACCCCGCCAATATAAAATACCCCCGCCAAATTTTCGAAAAACTTCGCCCTGGTCACAAAAATAAAAAAGCCCACCACAAGCGAAATCGCAAAAAACAGAAGTTGCTTCTCACCCAAATCCGGTTTCACACTGTAAATATTCGCAATCGCAAACATGCACAGCAACAAATAAAGCCCTATCCCCAACTTATCTATCCCTTGTGCCCAGTTCATTATTTCGTTTTTTGTAGTTTTTGTTTCAGCAAATCGATTTGGCGTTGCAAACTATCCCGCTCTGCCGGAGCCGCGATTTTCTTTAAATAATTCTCCATCTCCGAAAGTCGGACGGAATCTTTATTGGGCTCCTTATAAAGTCCTCTTCGTTTCAAATCCGCCACCCATTGCCGTTTGTACTCGGGAAGGAAACTGGACGTAACCATTTTTTTGTACAAATGTTCCCTTTTAATGGTTCCCGTAAGGTATTTTTCGGCAATAATCGTACTGGCAGGTCCAGCCCAAGTCGCTCCGAACCCCGCATGCTCCATCACCGCAGCCACTACAATTTTAGGCTTATCCGCCGGAGCAGCCAAAACAAAGATGGAATTATCCTTGCCCTGAGGAACCTGAGCCGTCCCCGTCTTAGCTAACTGGGTAAAATCATTGGACTTCAATCCCCTAGCTGTTCCTTTCAGCACCACCGCTTCCATACCGTCTATTACGGGCTGAAAATACTTTTCGTCCACCAACGTCTTGTGTTTAACCTTAAATCGCGGATCGGGATTCGGTTTGCCATCCACCGCCTTTACGATATGCGGCGTATAATACCACCCTCTGTTGACGATAGCCGCCACGAAATTAGCCATTTGAAGAGGCGTCAACGAAACCGCTCCCTGCCCCATTCCATTGAAAATAGAGCCGTTCATCGTATAAGCGGATGACCAATCCTTCTTGCCACCGCTCCGCTTACGGTAAAACTCGCCGTCAGGAATGAACCCCCGAACACCGCTGGCCAAATCGTTATTGAGGAAATTATTAAGCCCAAAGCTCTCCATGATTTTTTTCCATTCGTCCACCCCGCGTCCCGGATCCCCCGGATATTTGTTCATCATGGCAATAAAAGCATAGGAAAAATAACAGTTGCTGGAAACCTGTATCGCCGGCACCAAAGGATCAGCACCACCATGCCCCTTAATCCTAAGCCCCCGATAGGAAAACCCTCCCCCACAAGGAAAAATCGTTTTTTCGTTCATCACCCCCATCTGCATAGCCGCCAAAGCCGTCAGCAACTTAAAAGTGGACCCCGGAGGATACGCCGCCTGCACCGAACGGTCAAACGTCGGACGCCAATCGTAAGCCGTATCCATCTGAAGCTTGTAAAGGTTTTTGGTTTTTTCTGGCCCCGTAAAAAGATTCGGATCAATATCCGGCCCCGTAGCCATCACCAAAATCTCCCCATTATTGGGATCCAATGCCACAATCGCTCCCTTTTTGTTAACCAACATCTCCTGAGCAATACGCTGCAAGTCGTAATCAATCGTAAGCGTGATGTCTTTCCCCGTAACCACTTCTTTATCCAACTCTCCATTTTTGTAAGAGCCGATGCTGCGAAGCCGAATATCCTTCTGGATGTAACTCACCCCCTTAATGCCACGAAGTTCTTTCTCATAAGACTTCTCCACCCCAGATTTCCCAATATTGTCCCCAGGAAGGTAATACAGAGAATCCTTCTTGATTTCCCTCTGATTTACCTCATTGGTGTACCCCAAAAGGTTCCCCGACGTGGAAACCTCATACTGCCGCTGAGGCCTCTGAATAATACTAAACGCCGGATACTTAAATATAATCTCCTGCACCCTCGCAATATCCTCCCTCGTAAGGTTCTTCATAAACGTCATCGGCGTCACGCGAGAATAGTATTCCTCTTTCTTAATGCCTTCAATGCGACGGATGAAGTCCGCCTTGGAGATTTTCATCAAATGGCAAAACCCAAGAGTATCAAAATCAGGCTTCATCAAAGCCTGAGTAAAAGAAATTTCATACGAAGGAACATTCCCTACCAGGATTTTTCCGTTACGGTCAAAAATAATTCCCCGCTGAGGAATGGTATATTCCGTCTTGATAGACGTATTGGCCGCATTAAGAGCATAACGATCCGTAAACAACTGCAAATAAGCCAACCGTGCTACAAAAATAACGGCAATAACAGAAAGAATAACAGTAATTTTAAAATATTGAGGCTTCACACTTTTTGCTTGATTTTGAACGCCAAAGCATAAATCAAAATAAACACGAACGATACGACACTAGTCGCCAATATGTTCAAAAATATTTCGAAAAAGCGGCTTAGCTTGAAAAATTCCACGTACTGAACGATGAACTGATGAACAAAAATACTGGAAAACACAAAAAACAAAAACTGAGACCAAACCAACGACTGAAACGAAAAAAAATCCGTCGAAGATTCGGTCGAGGTCCGAAAGATAAGCGTCCTGAAATAAGCAATAATCGTAGTAGCCATCGCATTAATCCCCCACGTTCCCAAAAAAGCATCAATCCCTAAACCAAGAAAAAAACTCAGCCCCAAAAAAACATACCTGTTCCTGAAAAAAGGATAAAAAATCACAAAAACCGGATAAAGTACCGGCGTAAACCGTCCGAATAAAGTAATTCGGTTCAATACGAAAATTTGCAACGCCACCAGCAATGCAATCATCAGTATATCGGTTACCACACTTCTACTAATCATCTTTCTTCATCGCTGATTTCAGCGTATCCTGTATTTTTTGTACTTCTGCCTTTTTTAAATTTTTAACCACATAAATCTTGCTGAGGTTTCCCATTGTTTCGCTCAATTCAACCGAAATATCCCAAAACCCCGTCTTGCTATCCACTTCAAAACCAGCCACTTTACCCACCATCACCCCTTGAGGGAAAATAGCAGATTTCCCGCCCGTCACTACCGTATCGCCCACCTGAAGAGGTACGTATTTGGGCACATCCGAAAGGTGCATCAAACGGGAATCCTCTCCCCGCCAACTCAAAGTACCGAAGTACCCATTTTTCTTCAGAGCCGCATTGATTTTTATCTTATTAACACTCAAAACGGATTGAACCAAAGCATAATGGTCCGTGGTATTGACCACAATCCCAGCAATGCCTTTGGGGGCTATCACCCCCATCTGAGGAGCAACCCCATGCAAACGTCCTCGGTTAATCGTAAAATAATTATCCTTCCGGTTAATACTGTTAAACACAATATCCCCGTCCACAATGGTATAAAGCTGCCCTCCGCCAATCGTATCATGCACCCTTCTGAAGGAAGGAATGCCCCGTTTTTCACTCCCGTAAAGCTCCTGCATGAGTTGTTTATTCTGACCCACCAACTCCTCGTTAATCTGCTTGAGTTTCAAGTAAGAAGCGCCTTCGTCAATATACCCCGAAACCCGGGAATTGAAAGCAGCCGCCTGAGCCGCAATCCAACTCTGCTGCATCGAATTTCTCCCGAAAACCAATACCAAAGCCACGACTTGCAGGAACATAAAGAAGAAGAACAGCCCGTTCTTCGAGAACAGTCTCAGCAAAAACCCCATCCGAAGCGACGTAAAAAATTAAAATCCCCTTACTTAATCAGGAAATTGAACTTATCCATATTTTTCAAAGCGATACCCGTACCACGAACCACCGCTCTCAAAGGATCTTCGGCCACAAAGACCGGAAGCCCCGTTTTCTTGTGAAGACGATCCGCCAAACCACGAAGCAAAGCCCCTCCGCCGGCAAGGTAAATCCCTGTCTTGTAAATATCTGCCGCCAATTCCGGTGGCGTAAGAGACAAAGTCTCCATTACCGCATCCTCAATACGGATAATTGATTTATCCAAAGCACGGGCTATCTCCTTGTACCCCACCATGATTTCCTTCGGCTTACCCGTAATCAAATCACGACCCTGAACCGGAATATCCTCAATATCCACATCCAATTCTTCCACCGCCGATCCAACTTCAATTTTCACACGTTCTGCAGTTCGCTCTCCAATATAAAGGTTATGATGCGTACGCAGATAATAGGCAATATCATTGGTAAAGACATCGCCCGCAATCTTAACCGATTTATCGCAAACAATACCTCCCAAAGCAACCACCGCAATTTCCGTCGTACCGCCACCAATATCGATAATCATGTTTCCTTCAGGCTTTTGCACGTCAATCCCAACCCCGATTGCCGCCGCCATCGGTTCGTAAATAAGACGCACTTCCTTAGCGTTTACTTTTTGAGCCGAATCCCGTACTGCTCTTTTTTCCACTTCGGTAATTCCCGAAGGGATGCAAATTACGATTCTCAAAGCAGGCTGAATCAGCTTGCCCTTAATCCCCGGGATTTGCTTGATAAACTCTTTAATCATGTGTTCCGAAGCATGAAAATCCGCAATCACCCCATCCTTCAAAGGACGAATGGTACGGATATCCTCATGGGTTTTCCCCTGCATATGTTTCGCCTGCTCCCCCACCGCAATCGGCTTGCCCGAAGTGCGTTCAATAGCCACGATGGAAGGCTGGTCTATCACAATCTTATTATTATGTATAATCAATGTATTGGCTGTTCCGAGGTCAATCGCAATCTCCTGCGTGAACATATCAAATAAACCCATGTTTTAACTCTATTTTTTACAATGTACAAAGATATAAAAATACCCCTACGGGTAAAAACCACGACACAAATTATTTGGTTAAAATTTTATTAAAAATAATGCTTTCCATCACCTTACCTCCGCAACACATCCCCAAAAACACCCGCTCACAAAACCGATGACAAACGTCATAAAAATTAATTTTAAAAATAGTAAATTTGCATTCGAATATGCCTCAAAATTCCAACATACACCAGACAGCCAATTTTGCCGTTTTGAGTATCAGCTACGAAAAAGCCGATGCCCAAACTCGCGGCAAATTCGCTTTCTTCGATGAGCATATCAAGAGTTTTGTCAACCAAATTCATGAGGAAAATTTAGGCGATGCTTTTGTCGTTTCCACCTGCAATCGTACGGAAATCTACACCACTACGCCCAACTACCTCCTCATCGCAGAACAATTCTGTAAAACCGTCGGCGTCAGCCTAATGGACTTCATGCAATACGCCAATATTCTGAAAAGAGAGGATGCTCTGAACCATTTATTCAGGGTTGCCGCAGGGTTGGAAAGTCAAATTTTGGGCGACTTCGAAATCATCGGGCAGATTAAAAACGCTTACAGCCGATTTAAGAGAGAAAAGAAAAATTCTAACCCTTATTTGGAGCGAGCCATTAACTCCGCCATACAGATTTCCAAAAAAATAAAAACCGAAACAGGAATATCCAACGGTGCCGCCTCGGTATCCTATGCCGCTGTGCAATACATCCTGAACCGGAGCAAACAACTCTCCGAGAAAAACATCTTGCTTTTGGGAGTAGGCGAAATCGGCCAAAACACCGTGGAAAATTTGGTGAAGCACATCTATCAACCCAAAGTAAAAATAGCCAACCGAACTGCCGAGGCCGCCGAAAAAATCGCTGAAAAATATCAAATTCCGCATATTCCCTTTGAAGACTTCCAGGCTGAGTTGGCCCATACGGACATCCTAATTGTGGCTACCGGAGCCTCCACCCCCATTGTCCGAAAAGAACACTTCCCTCCCGGAAAGGAAATTTTGGTCATCGACCTATCCATCCCCAACAACGTGGATAAGGCCATTACCCTCGACCAACCGCTGATAGAACTCGTGGATGTGGATATGCTTTCCAAGCACATCAGCGAAACCATGGCCGAACGAAGAAAAGAAATTCCCAAAGCCGAACGCATCATCAAGGAAATGTCCAAAGATTTTTCCGAATGGGAAAAGAAACGGAAATTAGCCCCCAATATTCACCATTTCAAGGCTACGTTGAAAAAAATGGAGCGCAACGAAATGCACAATATCCACAAAAAACACCGGTACATCCAAGTCGACGACATGGAACTTTCCGACAAACTCATCCAAAAAATCACCAACCGGTTTGCCAAATACATCATTGATCATCCTTGGAAAGCCGATGAAATAAGCAAGCTAATGCATGAAATTTTAGTTGAACTTCCAAACAAAGAATTTAATGAGAAGCATTAAAATCGGCACCAGAAACTCGCCTCTCGCTTTATGGCAGGCCAGAGAAGTCGCAAGACATCTGCAAAACCTCAACTATAAAACGGAAATCACTCCCATTGTCTCCTCCGGAGATAAACAGCTGGATCTTCCGCTCTATGCCATGGGCATCACCGGCGTTTTCACCCGCGATTTGGACCTCGCCCTTCTAAATGGCGAAATCGACATTGCCGTGCATTCTTTGAAAGACGTCCCTACCCTGATGCCCGAAAAACTGAGACTCGTCGCATTTCTCCAAAGGGATTACCCCAAAGACATTCTCGTCCGAAGCTCTAACGCAAAAGACAAACCTTTAGATCAACTTACGATTGCAACCAGCAGCCTAAGACGCCGCGCATTTTGGAGCAAACAGTTCCCGCAAACGACATTTACAGACATTCGGGGAAACGTCCAGACCCGACTGCGAAAAATAAGCGAAGGACTGGCCGACGCCACGCTTTTTTCCCAAGCCGCCATCGAGCGTCTCCACCTGGACATTGAGTACGAGGAACTCCCCCAAATGCTCCCAGCACCAGCACAGGGCGTTGTTGTCGTTGCTGGTCATGAAGACCATAAAGAAATCAACGCCATCCTCTCCCAAATCAACCACCTTCCCACCGAACAATGCGTAACCTTGGAAAGGGATTTTCTCAACACACTGGAAGGCGGATGTACCGCTCCGATAGGCGCCTACGCTGAAACTATCGACAACGGAAAAATCCGGTTTTTGGGGCGATTGTGTAGTTTAGACGGCAAGCGCTGCCTCGAAATCGAACAGATCGTAGAAAGTAAAGACCATGCGTCCGCAGGAAAAACGATAGCCCGCAAAATGCTGACCGACGGAGGGCACCTCATCATGGAAGAAATCAAGCAAAAACTGTAAAAAGTCATCGTGCGGATTCTTTTCACCAAAAAAAACTTAGACAAAAAACTCTTGGCCGAAGCCTTAGGGCAGCCGATTATTTACGATTTGGTGGATGTAATTAAGACCCGCAGAATCGATATAGAGCCCTTTCATCTAAAAGACAAATCCATTATCTTTACCAGTGTCAAAGGCGTCGAGTCTTTCTTTAAAAACGGATTCACCCCTTGCGAGGTCTTTACCGAAAAAAACTACAACCGCATCTATTGCGTGGGAAAAAAAACCAAAAAAGAAGTCCGAAAGTACGGCTACGGCACTTACAAAGTAAAAAAGCACGCTCGGGATCTTGCCGAATTTATCCTAAAAAACAGTCAGGGCGAACGGTTCCTCCATTTTTGCGGCAATTTGGCCTTGGACGTACTAGACAAAGCCCTTCCCCTGCAAAACATAAGCTATAAAAAAATTCCCGTCTACGAAACCATCCTTCTCTATCCCGAAATCAAGGATTCGTACGACGCCGTCGTCTTTTTCAGCCCCAGCGGAGTGAGAAGCTACCTCAAAAACAATTCGCTGGAAAACAAACTTCTTTTTTCCATCGGACAAACCACCGAAAAAGAAATAAAAAAACACACCAAAACCAAAGTCTACAGCAGTAGCGAAAGCAATTTGGAAGATTTATTAAAAACCATCCTTAAACATCTCAAATAAATACGCCGAAAAGGCCCAAATATTATGATAAAAAACGATTTATATCTTAGAGCCCTTCGTGGAGAAACCGTAAACCGCCCGCCGGTATGGATGATGCGCCAAGCCGGAAGATACCTTCCCGAGTTCATGGAACTTCGTCACAAATACGATTTTTTCACCCGTTGCCAAACCCCTGAACTGGCTTCCGAGATCACGGTTC
The DNA here is from genome assembly GCF_036016955.1 of Bergeyella anatis. Classification (NCBI taxonomy): domain Bacteria; kingdom Pseudomonadati; phylum Bacteroidota; class Flavobacteriia; order Flavobacteriales; family Weeksellaceae; genus Bergeyella; species Bergeyella anatis. The sequence continues at coordinate 22,826 of NZ_JAYWXI010000002.1, forward strand.
AACCTCTCCGCCGCTTCCCATTGGATGCTGCCATTTTATTTTCGGATATTTTGGTGGTTCCACAGGCTATGGGCATCGATTTTAAGATGAAAGAAAGCGTAGGCCCTTGGCTGGAGCAGCCTCTACGAACCCTTGAGCAAGTTCTCGAAGTTCCGGTACCCGACGTGAACGATACTTTGGGATACGTTTTCGATGCAATTGAAATGACATTGGAAAAATTGGAAAACACCGTTCCCTTGATTGGCTTTGCCGGATCGCCTTGGACCATTCTCTGCTACTGCGTGGAAGGCAAAGGCAGTAAAGCCTTCGATATTGCGAAATCTTTCTGTTTTCAAAAGCCCGAAGCCGCTCACCTGCTGCTCCAAAAAATAACGGACACCACCATTGCCTACCTTAAACGCAAAGTCGAAAAAGGCGTCTCCGCCGTACAGATTTTTGATTCTTGGGGCGGAATGTTGTCGCCCTCCGACTATCAAACCTTTTCATGGCAATACATCCGCCAAATTGTCGAAGCCCTCTCGCCAATGACCCACGTTGTGGTTTTCGGAAAAGGATGCTGGTTCGCCTTGGAAGAAATGGCTCAATCCAATGTTTCGGCTTTGGGAGTGGACTGGACCATTACCCCGGAAAATGCCAGAAAATTCACCCAAAATAAAATCACACTTCAAGGCAACTTCGACCCCGCAAGATTGCATTCCGATCCCTCCACCATCCGAACCATGGTTCACGAGATGATTGACCGCTTCGGTAAAGACCGTTATATCGTTAATTTAGGCCACGGTATTCTTCCTAACGTTCCGGTGGAAAATGCAGAAGCATTTGTCCGCGCCGTAGTGGAGTGGGAAGCCCGATAATACCTCAACGCCTTAGGCTGTCCTTCTTCCCTGTGGCCGTTTTCGGAACCGAAGTCGTTTCTCTACGCCCTACAGAGGAATCCGAAACAATCGCTTCAGAACGTCCAAAAAGAACGTTGCGAGGCGTCGCCCCCGGAGCAAAAGAATCGACCGCCGCAGTATCGTAAGGCAATTGTGAAATTTCACCCTCACCGGAAGTCCTAACCGCTTCCGGTTTTTCTTTTTGGCAGGACACCAACAAAAACAGCCCCCATGCCAAAATCCATCCATTTCTTTTCATCGCATTATTTTTCTAAAGTAAACGTAGCAATCACAGGATAATGATCCGAACTGGTAACCGTTCGATCCACCTTATAAGATACCGGACAAATGGCTTCGGAGGCAAAAAGATAATCAATCCTAAGCGGAATCTTATAATCGTGAAACGAAGTCCCACTTCCGTTCCCGACGGCTTGAAAAGCATCCTTCAACCCTTTGCCCAAATGGTAATACTCCCATGAATTCGGCACCGAGTTGAAATCGCCACCCAAAATTACCGGATAAGGCGATTCCTCAATCGCCCTTCGGATCCGAAGCACTTGATCCTGATGAATCTTATACGTCGGAACCAAACGTCCAACCAACGCTTCCGCTTTGGTTTTATTCGTTTGGGCATCTCCCTCCGGCTTAATCATGGCTTTGGTCATGTAGTAAGGCTCCAAATAAACATTCACCACCCTTACCACCGTCCTGCCAAGATCAATATCCGCATAAAATGCATGACCGTTAGTCTGATCATCCGTAAGTTTTTCATGGTGGAGAATACGGTGCTTCGTCCTAAGCCCCACTACAGGATACTGCAAATCGTTGGCCCCCACCTGATCGAACGTATTCTCTTGCAACAGTACAATGTCTGCCGCCTCTTTTTCTAAAAAAGCCAGTGTTTGTCGTTCCGCTTCGTCGGAAGAATAAGCTCCATTTTTAGTATTAAACGTAATAATTTTCAAATTGCCCTGCCGTCCGGAATCTTCCGAATAATTTACCCAGCGCTGCACAGGCCGCATAAAAAACACCCCCAGCGCAATGAAAAAAAAGGCACGTTTCCGCCAACTGAAAATCCAAAACAAACACAACCCCACATACCCCGCAAACAAAATCGGAAACGCCAAAGAAAGCAAATTAAGGTAGCCAAAAACTCTCGGAGGCACATAAGCATTCAGGAGCGTTGCCAAAAGGAGAAACGCCACCAAAAGATGAACCCCAAACAATACAATACGAAACAATGCCATTTAACGGTATCTAAATCGGTTCCTCTTCCAATATAATGCCAAAAGAAACCCTACCAAAGCCCCTCCAATATGTGCAAAATGAGCAATCCCCGACATCTGTCCGCTAAAGCCGAGATAAAGCGAAACCGCAATAATAAAAGGAAGAATATATTTAGCCTTCACCGGAAAAGGAACAAAAAGAAACATCAGCTTCGCATTCGGAAACAAAGTGGAAAAAGCCGCCACTACACCAAAAATAGCCCCCGAAGCCCCAAGCATAGGCGTACGAAGCGCATTAAACAAAGCCTGAGAAAGCGCCACACCTTCCTTCGACTCCAGCGAGATGGAAAGATCCCCACGATACCCGTAATCCGATTTTCTGAAAATTTCGGACACTTCCACTCCCATAGCCTGAAGCTGATTGGTAAGCGTGGTCACCTCGTAAATATTCCAAAGATTAAAAAGCAAAAACGCCCCCAGCCCGCTCGCAAAGTAAAGTACCAAAAATTTTCGATCCCCCAAAGTCTGCTCCAACACAGGACCAAAACTCCAAAGCGTGAACATATTAAAAAGAATATGCGTGACCCCCGATCCACTTCCCAAAGGAGCATGCATAAACATATGCGTCAAAATCTGCCAAGAATGAAAATTCGGCGAAAAAGGATAGTAGGCCGACAAAATTTGATAAAGATAACCGTTCATCAAAAAGTTGGCTGCCAAATAGACCAAAACATTCAGCAAAATGATATTCTTGGTAATAGGCGTAAGGTTTCTGAACATTTTTTCTAAAATTTATTTTTCAATTCATCTAATGGTAACTCGATAAAACATTTTTTTCCGTCGGGAAGATACGCCGGAAAGCCCAAGCGGGTAAAATCCTTCAAAAGGGATTCCACTTCGTATTTGTAGATAAAATCGAAACGGGATTTAGCTTTGAGTTTATTCCATTGCGCTTCGTAAAACTGCATGAAATCCTCTTCGGTACGGTAATCCAACACCTCAAAAACCGTCTCTAAAAACTTAATCACCTGAGTCTCTTTCAGCCCTTCGGGCACCGCATCAATCCTCAAGACATTATCCTGAGCCAAAGTCATCTCAAACCCCAATCCCGGTAAAAATTTCTTAATGGAACGGTACTTGTTTTTTTCTATTTCATTCAGATGATACTCCAAAGAGAAAAGCAAAGCCTGCCGTTCAGTGCTTCTTTTTTTGTCCTTCCCGCTCTCCGCAAGAACCAAACGATGCATACGGCCGGGGTCGATCATCAGGGTTTTATCTCCTTTGTTAAACAGCCAGTACCCGTTCGGAAGCCGCATCAAATCCTCCTCGAACGCCTCCTCCTCGAAAAGATTAATCTTCGAGGGTTCGGCCGTCCCCAAACCAGACTGTTCGTACATCTCCTGAAGATTAACCACCGCCGAAGCCGAAACGTTTTTTTCTTCAACAAAAGGATTAAAGTCCCGCGCCACCGAAACCGATGACCCTCGCCCCCAGTTTTCCGACTGGTTGAGTTTACTTTCCTGCGTGCGAGACGGACTAAAAAACTCGTCCATCTGCGGATCGCGTTCAAAATCCAAACTCGGTGCAATATTATAAATCCCCAATGCTTTTTTGATGGTCGAACGAACCAAAGCAAAAATAAGCGCCTCGTCCTCAAATTTCACCTCGGTTTTCTGAGGATGGATATTTACATCAATCTTATCGGGTTCAATTTCCAAAAACAGAAAGAAAGACGGAAGATACCCCGGAGCCAAAAGCCCCTCAAACGCCTCCTGAACCGCCCGATTAAGGTAAGGACTCTTAAAAAACCGCTGATTAACGAAAAAAAACTGTTCGCCGCGGGTTTTCTTGGCCCCTTCGGGCTTTGCCACATACCCCTGAAGCTTGATCCAATCCAAATCTTCCTTAATCGGAACCAAAATCGGTTGCAATTTGCGCCCGAAAATCTCCACAATACGCTGAACCTGGGTCCCTTTACGAAGACGAAAGATAATTTCGTCATTATGAAACAAATCGAATTCAATCTGTTCATGCGCCAACGCCACCCTTTGAAATTCATCCAAAATGTGACGAAATTCCACATTATTATTTTTCAAAAACTTACGCCTCGCAGGAATATTATAGAACAAATTTTTAACCGAAAAATTAGAACCCTCCGCCGTCTGAATAGGCTCCTGAAACTGAAGCGCCCCGCCTTCAATGTAAAGGTTGGTTCCGGCCAAAGCCTCCCTCTGCTTGGTTTTCAACTCCACCTGTGCCACGGCCGCTATGGAAGCCAAAGCCTCCCCGCGAAACCCTTTGGACGAAATCTGGAAGATATCCTCCGTCGTTCTTATTTTCGAGGTTGCATGACGTTCAAACGCCATTCGAGCATCCCCTTCGGACATCCCAACCCCATCATCCACCACCTGAATCAAGTTCTTACCTGCTTCGCGGACAATGAGTTCCACTTTACTCGCACCTGCATCAATGGCATTTTCTAATAACTCCTTCACTACGGAAGCCGGGCGTTGCACCACTTCCCCCGCAGCAATTTGGTTGGCAACATGATCAGGCAAAAGCTGGATTATATCAGACATACTAAACGATTGAAACTGCAAAAATAAGGATTCCAAACTTTAAAGTCCCTTAATGTGGAGAAAATAAAAAAGTCAAAAAAAACAACCTTGCTCTCCGCCTACCCAAATCCTCCTCGCAAGCAAGAACAAAACCCCAATAAATCACTGAAAACAAAGCTACTAAGACAAAATAAAAGCAAAAAAAATGAGCTTTTTTTTCATCCCAGAAAAAAACACCGCCCCTCAAAGCAGCGAACAAGAAAAACAATAAAATAAAAAACTGAAAATCAAAACATAAGAACAAATTAAATTTTCGCCAAAACAGACGAAATATCCAATTCGTTCAAACAAGCATAATCTCCCCGAAAACAAGCTTTATTCCCAAAAACCGAACAAGGGCGGCAAGTCAAATCCGAAACCTGAACCACGTCCTCCAAACGCTGCCCATACCCCAAAAATCCCGCATAAGGATGCGTCGCTCCCCAAACCGAAACACAACGCGTTCCCACCAAGCTCGCCAAGTGCATATTAGCCGAATCCATCGAAACCATAACGGACAATTCCGCTATTTTAGCCAGCTCTTCCACCAGTGTCAGTTTACCCGCATAACTCTGCGTATTAGGAATTTCTCTCGCCCAACGCTCAAGCAGCGCGGTTTCCTCCGCACCGCCACCAAAGAAAAAAACCGGCGCCTTCTGCGCCAAAGCCTTAGCCAGCTCATAGGATTTTTCCAAAGGAAGCCTTTTCCCCTTATGCTGGGCAAAAGGAGCAAAACCAATCCCTTTTTTATCCGCTTTGCCTCCCCGAAGCTCGTGGGAAAGCTCTACCGAAAACCCCAGCGTTCTAAAAACATCCGCATAACGCTCTACCGTTGTTTTCAGCTGTTTTTTATCTAAATTCCAAACATCGGTAAGCTTCTTTTTCTCTTTTTTCCCTTTATTGATTTTGGACGTTTTAAACCCCTGCCATCGAAAGCAAAACGTCAAAATTTTACTCCGTATCACATCATGAAGATCCGCCACACATTCGGGCGCGTACGCTTTAGCCAATTCTCCGAACAGCCTGCGCATCCCCAAAAGCCCTTTGTAATCATTCAAATCAACCCCGTGAAAAACCAAACGATCCACCCCCTCAAACAAACCCGAAAACGACTTCCGAGACACCATCACCACTTCCACGTCCGGATTTTGTTCCAAAAACACCCTAAGGACAGGCACCGTCATCGCCACGTCCCCAAATGCAGAAAAACGGTATGCTAAAACCCTTCTCACGATTTAACTTGAAAAGCAACGGCATAAAACTTAATCTGCTTGGTCATAGCCATCAGACCATTCGCCCGGGAAGGAGACAAAAACTCCTGAAGCCCAATCTCGGAAATAAATTCAAAATCGGAATCAAGAATTTCCTGAGGCGTATGCCCACTGTAAATGGAAACCAACAAAGCAACAATCCCCTTAGGCAATATCCCATCGGAGTCCGCCTTGAAATACAATCGCCCATCCCTGAATTCCACCTCAATCCAAACCTTGGACTGACAGCCCTTGATGAGATTTTCATCTTTTTTTTCAGCCTCGGAAAGCCCCTCCAAAGATTTTCCCAAATCAATGATATACTCGTACTTCTGCTCCCAGTCTTCCAAAAACTCGAAGTCTTCTACGATAGCTCGCTGTTTTTCTTTAATGGTCATGCCGCAAAGATAATTAAAGTTACACGGTTCTGCCAATTCCTCCAAAATTCTCCCGCTCGACCTTGGCAAAAAGATCCAAAATCTTCGGCTCCTCCATTTCCCAACAAAGCACCGCCGCCGCACGATCCAATTCCTCGGCATAATGCGCCCGTCCCTTTTCCAAAACCTTATTAATCGCCAAAGCGATGGTCTCAGGACGGTGATCCGTCACCACTTCCCCAACTTTATAATCCTTATAAACCCTAAGCATCTCGGGAAAATTAATCATCACCAACGGCACTTTGGACTGAATATAATCCGCCACCTTGTTGGGCAGCGAATACAAGTAACTCACCCCACCGTTCTCCTCAAGACTAAGTCCTACATCTGCCGTTTTAGTCAATGCTCTTAGATTCTCCGGGGTTAGTTTCCCCACAAAACGCACCTTATCCCGAAGCCCTTCGCGATCCACCAAAGCTTCGTACGTTTTTCTCATCGGACCATCTCCCGCAATTTTAAACACCGCATCCGGCACGAAACGCATCGCCAAAATCGCCTGCGCAAGCCCCCGAGACTGATTAATAACCCCTTGGTAAAGCACCACTTTCGGAGCCGTATTCCCTTGAATCGAAATCGCCTCCGAAATGCGCCTTGGTATATTGCGCACCACGACCGGATCCACCGCGTACTTAGCCTTAAACCACTCCGCATAACTAAAACTTTCGGTCATCATGTATTTCATCCCCGGCAGAAGCCTTTTTTCCAGCCACCGCCAGACTTTCTGCGTCCACCGACCGTTAATCGCCGGCATTTCAGTGAAAATTTCATGACTATCAAACACCAACGGAATGGCTTTTTCCTTTGCCACACGCACATTCGGCCAAAGCGCATCCAAATCGTTCGCCAAGAGAATCGTATTGCCGTCCGCCTTTTGTTTCAACACCTTATAAAGTTTATAGTTGAACTCCAAATAAGCAAACCGAAGCGACTTGGAACGCAAAGCAATTCTCGAAAAAGAATACGGCCTCTGCATCGCTTCCGCACCTCCCCAATCGTTTCCTATAAGTTCCACCTCATAACCCTGACCATGAAGCGTCGCACAAACCTTCTCTATCCGCTGATCCGTATACAAATTACTGAATGCCGAAACTAAAATTTTAGCCACCCTAAGTTCTCTTGATTAAATGATAAACCTGCACCAAACATATCACCGCATTAGGAATCACCACCGGCCAAAGCACCTTAGCCCCTAACGAACCGTAAAGAATAAAAAGAATACACCCCACTAAATTAACCACCCTCAGATGCCGGAGGTTCTTCAATAAAAAACTCACGATAATCACCGTCGAAGCGGCATAACCGATGTAATCCACAAACGCTGTATCCATAGCCTTTTCTGTCTTTTCCACAAAGATAGTTTTTTCATGGTTAACCCTACCCCAAAAACTGACATAAAGTCATTATTTACAATTTGGTAAAGTATTTGTAACTTTGATTATCCAAAGCTCGGCCATTCCGAACTTTGATTTATCTTAGAACAACACGTATGGACTATAAATTTTCCCAAGGTCTGAACAAAGTGTTCAGGCAAAGCAAAAGCGAGGCAAAAAGACTCAAAAGCGAATTTCTCAATACCGAGCACCTTTTGTTGGGTATCATCAAAACGGAAAATTCCGCAAGGGATATTTTGCAGACGCTTAGTGCAGACCTCACCCAAATCCGTAGAAAGATTGAAACCCTCAACGCTTCTTCCGTAAATCCTTTGACCGAGGAAGCTCCCCAAATATCCCTAACAAAAATGGCCGATCAAGCCATAAAACGGGCCGAGTTGGAATGCCGCCAATACCGCAGCAGCGAAATCAACACCGTGCACCTGCTTCTCGGGATATTGTACAAATTTGAGGATCCGACGTCCAACATTCTCAATGCCTACGACATTGACTACGAAAGAGCCTCCAAAGAATACCAAACCCTTTTGAAAAACACCGGAGAGTCTCCCCGCATGAGTGCTTACGACGACGATGAGGAACGCGAGGAATACGGCCAAATGAAAAAACCGACGGGAAACCTCGGTACCGGAAGAAGCAAAACCCCCACACTGGACAATTTTGGACGGGACTTAACCGCCTTTGCCAAGGATGGCAAGCTGGATCCAGTGATTGGCAGAGAAAAAGAGATCGAAAGAGTTTCTCAAATTCTTTCCAGACGAAAAAAGAATAACCCTCTTCTAATCGGAGAACCCGGCGTAGGAAAATCGGCTATTGCCGAAGGTTTAGCCCTTAGAATCCATCAGAAAAAAGTTTCGCGAGTGCTTTATAATAAGCGGGTCATCACTTTGGATTTGGCCAGCTTGGTGGCAGGCACCAAATACCGCGGTCAATTCGAAGAGCGAATGAAAGCCATTATGACCGAATTGGAAAAAAACAAAGACGTCATTTTGTTCATCGACGAATTGCATACCATTGTCGGAGCAGGCAGTTCTACCGGGAGTTTGGATGCCTCCAACATGTTCAAACCCGCTTTGGCGAGGGGCGAGATCCAGTGCATAGGCGCTACGACTTTGGACGAATACCGCCAGTACATCGAAAAAGACGGCGCCTTGGAAAGGCGATTCCAAAAAGTAATGGTGGAACCGACCTCTGTGGAAGAAACCATCCAAATCCTCAATCAGATTAAGGATAAATACGAAGACCACCACAACGTCACCTATACCGAGGAAGCCATTGCGGCCTGCGTTAACCTCACTTCGCGCTATATCACCGATCGCTTCCTACCCGATAAAGCGATTGATGCCATGGATGAAGCCGGCTCCCGCGTCTACATCAAAAACATGAAGGTGCCGTCGGAAATCGTGGACCACGAAAAGAAAATAGAAGAAACCAAAGCCTTAAAGCAAGAAGCCGTAAAAGCCCAAGACTACTTGGAAGCCCGCCGTTTAAAAGACGAAGAAGAGCGCCTTCAACGGGAACTTTCTGCGGCTCAGGAACAATGGGATAAAGAAGCCAAAGAGAAAAAAGAAACCGTTACCGAAGAAAACGTAGCCGAAGTGGTTTCCATGATGAGCGGCGTCCCTGTAACCAAAGTCGGCAAAAACGAGTTGGACAAACTGGCTCAAATGGATAACCATCTTAACGGTAAAGTCATCGGTCAGGAAGAGGCCGTGAAAAAAGTCGTGAAAGCCATCCAAAGAAACCGTGCCGGCTTGAAAGATCCCAACCGTCCGATCGGTACATTTGTATTCTTAGGAACTACCGGCGTGGGTAAAACCGAATTGGCAAAGGTCATGGCTCGGGAACTCTTCGATTCCGATGAAGCTCTTATCCGAATCGACATGAGTGAATACATGGAAAAATTTGCGGTTTCCAGATTGGTCGGGGCGCCTCCGGGGTACGTGGGTTACGAAGAAGGCGGCCAGCTGACCGAAGCCGTACGTCGGAAGCCGTACGCCGTGGTTTTGCTCGACGAAATCGAAAAAGCGCATCCGGACGTATTCAACATCCTTCTCCAAATTTTGGACGAGGGGCACGTAACCGACTCTTTGGGCCGAAAAATCGACTTCAGAAACACCATTATCATCCTGACATCCAATATTGGAACCCGAGATCTGAAAGACTTCGGAGACGGCGTAGGATTCGGTACATCGGCTAAAAAATCCAGCAGCGATGCCAGAGCCAGAGCCACCATAGAAAACGCTCTTAAAAAAGCTTTTGCCCCCGAATTCCTGAACCGAATCGACGACATTATCATCTTCAACGCTCTAGAGCAAGAAGACATCCGAAAAATCATCGATTTGGAACTTTCCAAACTCTACGGAAGACTGGAGAAATTAGGGTACAGAGTCGAACTCACCGAGGAGGCTAAAAATTTCATCGCCGAAAAAGGCTGGGACAAGGATTTTGGAGCCAGACCATTGAAGAGAGCCATACAAAAGTACATCGAAGATACTTTGGCCGAAATGTTAGTGAACAAACAAATGGAAGAAGGCGAAACCATCACCCTAACCCTGAACGAAACCAAAGACGCCTTAATCAAAGAGTAACCGAAGAAAAAACAAATCATGACCAAATTTGCGATTCTCGGCTACGGCTTCATGGGCAAAAAACATTTTGACGCCATTGCCCAGCATCCCGATGCCGAGGTCAGCGCATTGATTGACCTTAACCTTCAACACCGTCCGGACCTTGGCCACTACCAAGGTCTGGACGCTTTTTTGCACGACAGCCCCCTTGCCGATGTTGTCATTATTGCCACCCCAAACGCCCGACATTGTTCGGAGGCGGAAATCCTCCTTAACCGTGGCTATAACGTATTGGTCGAAAAACCTTATTGCCTTTCTTCCCAAGAGGCCGACCGACTGATACAAACCGCTGAAAAACAGAATAAAAACCTTTTTTTAGCCCACCAAAACCGGCATTCCCCTATCTCAAAATTTCTGAAAAATATTTTATCAGAAAACCAACTGGGTAAAATTTACTTCGTCCAAACCAATCTTTTATGGTCCAGAGACGAAAAATACTACCAAAAAGGGTCTTGGAAAGGCACTAAAACTCAAGATGGCGGTACCTTATACACGCAGTTTTTTCACTTCATCGATCTCATCCTTTGGCTCTTCGGAGAAATTGAAGTTCAAAACGCCACAGCCAAAACCCTGCGCCACAACCACTTGGTAGAAATTGAAGACACAGGAACATTCACCTACACCCTTACCGAAACCGAAGGTCTCGGCGTAGTTAATTTCTCCACCGCCGTCTGTCGGAAAAATTTGGAAAGCTCCATGACCATCATCGCCGAAAAAGGCACCTTGAAAATTTCGGGACAGTATTTCGATCGCATCGAGTTTTGCGATATTGAAGGTTTGGAGGACTCAGCTCCACTCTTTGAACTCCAAGGCAATCCCAACAACCTGGTTGCTTCTGTTCAGGAAATTTGCAAAGCCCTACAAACCGCACCAAACTACGCGGAAGCCCGAAAGGGACTGAATGTCGTAAAAAAAATCGAAGCCATCTACGCCTGCCTCTCGTAAGCAATTGTTGAAAACTCAAACCGATTGGGAAAAATTATTTCCTTTCTGCATTTTACTTTTGCAACGTAAATCATGGACAAAAAACAACCTCCCAAAGGCCAAGGAGCCCAACAAAACGAAATCAACCGTTTCGACCGGTACCATTATTCCCCCGAAGACGAACCTGTCCCTCGCGAAAAAACCACCTTTACCGAGGTTTTCCCAAAGACCATCGTCAATACCGTCAAAAGCACCGACCTTCCCATGGACTATTCCTTAAATCCCTATCAGGGGTGCGAGCACGGCTGCTCCTACTGTTATGCCCGCCCCACTCACGAATACTTGGGCTATTCAGCAGGACTCGATTTCGAGCGAAAAATCATGGTCAAATCCTCGGCGCCCGCACTTTTGGAAAAATTTTTCCGAAAGAAAGGCTACGCTCCGAGCCCCATTATCCTCTCCGGCAATACCGACCCCTACCAGCCCATCGAGAGAAAATTAGAAATCACCCGAAAACTACTTACTTTATTTCGAGATTACCGCCATCCCGTGTCCATCATCACCAAAAACGCCTTAATTTTAAGGGATTTGGATATTTTAGCTCCCCTGGCCGAGCAAAATCTTGTGCAGGTCAACCTTAGTCTTCCCACCATCAATGAAGACTTAAGAAAAGTCATGGAACCCCGAACTTCCACCGTGGAGCAAAAGCTCAAAACCATCGAAAAACTAAGCGAAGCCGGCATACCCGTCAAAATTCTCTGTGCCCCGGTCATCCCCGGACTCAATGCGGAGGAAGGTCTCCTTCTTTACAAAACCGCCGCCGAAAAAGGCGCCATGGATGCCCGACATCTCCTAATCCGCCTAAATGACACCGTACAACCCATATTCACCCGCTGGTTGGAAGCCCATTTCCCCGACCGAGCAGAAAAAGTCCTCAACCAAATCCGAGCCCTCCACGGAGGTCATTTAGGCGAAAAAAAAGCCTTCCTCCGCTATAAAGGCCAAGGACCAATCGCCGAGCTTATTCACACCACCTACCGACTGGCCCGTAAAAAATATTTCGGCAAAGCCACTATTCCTGAACTTTCCACTCAGCATTTCACGGGAAGCAAGTCACAGCAACTAAGACTTTTCTAAAAAACAAACCCCGATAAAAATCCCGTTCCGAAAACCACCGAAATGCGCTACCTTTGTGGCATGAAAAAGTTCTCGTCCAAACGAAGCGTCCAGATATTAGCACACGTTTTAAAATCCTACGGCATTGTAGACATCGTTGTTTCCCCGGGATCACGAAATGCTCCCTTGGCCATTCATTTCGGTGAAATGGATGAATTCAACACCTACAGCATCGTCGACGAAAGAAGCGCAGGCTTCGTAGCCCTTGGCATGGCGCAATGCGAAAAAAAACCTGTCGCCGTTACCTGCACCAGCGGTTCGGCCGCCGCCAACTACTACCCCGCCGTAACGGAAGCCTTCTACCAAAACATCCCCTTACTTATTCTATCGGCCGATCGCCCCTCGGACTATGTCGATCTCTTCGATGGTCAAACCATTCGTCAGAATGCTCTTTTTCAACAGCACTCCTACGGCGATTTCCAACTTTTGGAAGACGGAGAAGAGGATGCAGAGGATCATAATTTCCAGCTTATCAAAAAAGCCGTCGAGTTATGCATCGAAAAACAAGGTCCCGTCCACATCAACATCCCTCTTGCCGAGCCCTTGTACGATTTGGTCACCGAACTCCCGGAGTTTCCAAGCATCGAAAAAACACTAAAAACCCGCTCCTACGAAATCCCCTCCAACCTGATTGCCGAGTGGAATACCGCCAAAAGAATTCTCATCCTCACAGGCACCCGAAGCTACAGTAAAGAACTGGAAAGCCAACTTTCCCAACTGGTAAAAAACCACTCGGTGGTGGTTCTGTGCGAAACCAATGCCAACCTCTATCATGAAAAATTCTTCGGGCATATCGACCGGTACATTTACAACTTCACCGAAGACGACTACCAAACGTATGCCCCGGATCTGTTGATTACCTTGGGACAAAATGTCGTCTCCAAAAAAGTAAAAGAATTCCTTCGGAAAGCGAAGCCCAAAAACCATTGGCACGTGGACGAACATTGGCAGCCCGACACCTATTTTGCCTTGACCGAAACCATCCGCACATCCCCTGAAAATTTTCTGGGAAAACTTCTTAATTTCGTCAATTTGGAACCCAGCTCCTATTACAATCTTTGGGACGTCCTTCGCCACAAAAAAGAAACAAAACACCAAGAGTACATTCAGCAAATTGGGTTCTCTGATCTATTGATATTCAAACTTCTAAGTCTAAAAATTCCTGAAGGCTTTAATGTTCATTTTTCCAATAGTTCAGCCATACGCTACGCCCAGCTTTTCGAGTTCAGAAACCGAAGAATCTACTGCAACCGAGGCACCAGCGGCATCGACGGCTCCACCTCCACCGCCATGGGCTTCGCCATTAAAGCAACCAACCCTACCGTTTTGGTTACCGGAGATTTGAGCTTCTTCTACGATATCAACGGGCTATGGAACCAATACATCCCGCCCTACACCAGAATTGTTGTGGTAAACAACGGGGAAGGCAATATCTTTAGAATCATCCCCGGCCCAAGCAAGGCCAACGGGAATATCCTAGACGAATTCATCGCGACCAAACACCAAAAAACCGCCGAACATCTCGCCAAGCATTTTGGGTTCGGTTACGTCAAAGTTGACGACGATCTTACGCTCAACCGGGTACTGGATCATTTTTTCAAACCCGACAACCAGCCTAAAATACTGGAAATCATAACTAAACAAGCCGATAATGCCGAGATACTGAAACGTTATTTCCAAACCCTAAAAGATTAATCACTCTTCATGGAATACCCCTCGCAAATGCTCAAGGTGCTCATGCGCCGTAAGGTCAAATTTGACGGGAACCACCGAAATATACCCTTCTGAAAGGGCAGTCTCGTCCGCATCGCTGCCCGAATCCATATTATTGAAGTACCCCGTAAGCCAGTAGTATTTCTTTCCATGAGGATTGATGCGCTCATCGAAACTCTCCTCCCACTTAGCCTGAGCTTGGCGGCAAACCTTAATGCCTTTGATTTCCGACTGGGAAAGTTTCGGGATATTAACGTTCAGTACCACGCCTTTAGGCATTGGATTATCTAAGGTTTTACGGACAATCTGCTGTATGAAAGGCTTCGCCTGATCAAAATCCGCCTCCCAGCTAAAATCCAAAAGGGAAAACCCTATGGCCTGCAAGCCTTCCACTCCGGCCTCCACCGCCGCAGACATCGTCCCCGAATAAATCACGTTAATCGAAGAATTAGCCCCATGATTGATTCCCGAAACCACAATATCCGGCCGTCTTTTAAGAATCTTATCCAAAGCAAACTTCACGCAGTCTACCGGCGTACCGCTCAAGGCATAATCCGACTGAGGCCCTTCCAAAGAAATCGCCTCAAACGTTAGCGTCGAATTAATCGTAATCGCATGACCCTTCCCACTCTGCGGAGAGTTCGGTGCCACCACCACCACTTCACCCAATTCGTTCATAAATTCCACCAGTTTTCTTATTCCCGGTGCCGTAATACCATCGTCATTAGTAACGAGAATTAAAGGCTTTTGCATACTCATTAATCTTTTTCAACAAAATTAATCAAAAAAAGCCCCTTATTTGAAAATAAGGTATTAAATTTGATAGCTTTTAATCTGCCTGCACTGTAACAAACGCCGGAGGACCTCAACAAATCATTAAAAAAATTCACATAAAAAAATGTTTAAGAAATTTAAGCTGAATACCCTTTTATTGTTCATTCCGCTATCGACCCTTATATTCTGCTTCAACTCGCCGAAAAACGACGACGAGAAAATGCAAACCATCATGGTCAGCGTAAAAAACACCCTCTCTTACCTTCATTACAGCCCGAAACCCATCAACGATGCCTATTCCCAAGAGGTTTACGACAAATACATCGAGATGATTGACCCGGCCAAACGCTATTTCCTCCAATCCGATTTGGACGAATTCGCCAAACACCGCACCAAACTGGACGACTACCTTAACCAAGGGAATATCGTCTTTTACAACCTTACCTACGAGCGGCTCTTCCAAAGGGTAGACGAAATCGATAAAATGACTCAGGACATTCTGAGCAAACCCATCAACCTGGACGAAGACGAAACCATCATCTTGGATCCCGAAAAGAAAAAATTCCCGGTCAATAAAGAGGAGCAATACAACGAATGGAAAAAGTTCATCAAATACAACATCCTTCAGGAAATCGAGACCCTCAATGCCAAAGAAGAGTCTCAAAAGAAGAAAAAGGATTCCGTGATTAAAAATAACCTGAAAGACACCATAAAGGTCGAAATCCTATCTCCGGAACAAAAAAGAATCAAAGCCACCGACGAAGTTAAAGACTTGGTTACGGATTCCTTCCGCCGTTTCAAGAAAAGAAAAAAAATGGACTGGTTCCGTCTGTACATGAATGCTTATACGGAAGTTTTCGACCCGCACACCAATTATTTTTCCCCTAAGGACAAGGAAGATTTCGACACCAGTTTCTCGGGAAAAGTCATCGGCATCGGCGCCGTGATTCAAGAAAAAAAAGGGTATCTGTACTTGGGCGCCCTCACGATTGGCGCTCCGGCATGGAAATCCAAACAACTGAACGAAGGAGACAAAATTCTAAAAGTCCAAGCCAAACCAAACGAAGAACCCGTTAACGTGGCCGGCATGCTTGTGGAAGAAGCCGTAAGATTAATCCGCGGCGAAAAAGGAACCAAAGTGACCCTGACCGTTGAAAAGAAAGACAAAACCATTCGTGAAGTCACCATGGTTCGCGAAGAAGTGGCCATTGAAGACACCTTTGCCCGAAGCATCATTGTAAATGCCCCGGACGGAAAAAAGTACGGATTTATCAATCTCCCGAACTTCAATGCCGATTTTGAAGACGCCAAAGGACGCAATGCTTCCGACGACATCAAAAACGAAATCATTAAACTGAAAGCCCAGGGCATCAGCGGTATCATTCTTGACCTGAGAAACAACGGCGGAGGTTCGCTCACCGAAGTAGGCGACATCATGGGGCTTTTCATGAACGAAGGGCCGTACGTTCAGGTCAAAGACGGCAGTGGAAAAACCCAAACCCTACGCAGCAAAACCAACTCTCCACTATGGAGCGGTCCTTTGGTTATCCTACAAAACGAACTCTCGGCTTCGGCCTCCGAAATCTTGGCGGGTGTGGTTCAGGATTACGGGCGCGGCGTGGTGGTAGGCTCCCCTCAGAGTTTTGGAAAAGGCACCGTGCAGACTTTTGTCGACCTCAACCGTTTCCTTAGCAGCAACGACGATTTCGGATCGTTAAAGCTTACCATCCAGAAGTTCTATCGCATCACCGGAGAGTCCACCCAAAAGAAAGGAATAGAATCCGACATCAAAATGAACGATTTCTTCACCCATGCCGAAATCGGAGAACGCTACGACGATTATGCATTGGCTTGGGATAAAATAACCCCAGCAGGAACGTTCAAGAAACTAAACACGTTCGATATTGCCAAACTTCAAAAAAACAGCACCGAAAGGCTTTCCAAAAACGAAGCCTACCTATTGCTTCAACAGTCGGCAAAGTGGAAAGAAGAATTGGACAAAGAAGAATCCATCACGCTGAACCAAGCGAAATTCAGCGAGATAATGAAACAAAGAAAAGAACAAGTAAAGAAATTTGAAGCATTGGACAAACTCGAAAACGGTCTTAAATTTTCAAGATACCAAGAAGACTTAGCCCGTGAAAAAACCGACGAGGTCTTCAAAAAGAAATCCGAAAACTGGATTAAAAACCTCCAAAAAGACGTTTATCTGAAAGAAGCGGTCAATATTATCGCCGAGATAAAATAACCCTTAAAATTCACCCGATTTGCATCGCTAAATTTTCTCGGCTCTCCTTGAAAATTTAGCGATTTTCGGTTCCATCCCTTAACGCTTTATTTCAATGAAAACCATCATGATTACCGGAGCAACATCAGGCATAGGAAAAGCCTGCGCCGAAAGGTTTGCCCAAGAAGGCCACCGCCTGATTCTCTGCGGACGCCGCGAAGCAAAACTGAACGAACTTAAACAAAAACTTTCCACCAAAGCGCAAATCCACACGCTTTGCTTTGACGTACGAAAGAACCAAGACGTCCAAAAAGCCGTGAAAAGCCTCCCAGAGCTTTTTCGGGATATTGACGTACTGATTAACAACGCTGGAAACGCCCATGGATTAGACCCTCTCACCGAAGGCCACACCGAAGATTGGGACGCCATGATGGACGGTAACGTCAAAGGGCTGCTCTACGTCTCCAAAGCCGTTCTTCCCGGGATGAAAACCAAACAAAACGGACACATCGTTAATATAAGTTCTGTCGCTGCAAGACAAACCTATGCCGGAGGAGTGGTTTATTGCGCTTCCAAAAGAGCCGTCGACGTCATCTCGGAAGGGATGAGGATTGAACTTACCTCT
Source organism: Bergeyella anatis (assembly GCF_036016955.1). Classification (NCBI taxonomy): domain Bacteria; kingdom Pseudomonadati; phylum Bacteroidota; class Flavobacteriia; order Flavobacteriales; family Weeksellaceae; genus Bergeyella; species Bergeyella anatis. Next base: position 40,668 of record NZ_JAYWXI010000002.1, read on the forward strand.
TTCGGCATAAAAGTGGCCAACATCCAGCCCGGAGCCGTTGCTACGGAATTCTCCGAAGTACGCTTTAAAGGTGATAAAGAACGTGCCGCAAGCGTCTATGCTGGATACGAAGCCCTAAAAGCCGAAGACATTGCCGATGCCATCGCCTATTGCATCCACGCCCCAGCCCATGTGACGATTTCCGACATGACCATCTACCCTGCAGCCCAAAGCGAGCCCCGTACTATCCACCGAAAAGCGTAAATTTGCCTCCATGAAAATTCTCCATCTCGAAACCTCATCAAAGAATTGCTCGGTTGCCCTATCGGAAAACGACCAACTGATTAGCCTATGCGAAGAAGTTTCGGAAAACTACAAGCAGTCCGAATCTTTGCACACCTTCGTGAAGTGGGCCTTGGAAGGCGCAGAGCTCTCCCTTCAGGACATCCAAGCCGTAAGCTTAGGCAAAGGACCGGGGTCCTATACCGGACTCCGCATCGGAGCCTCAGCAGCAAAGGGCTTCTGCTTCGGCCTAAATGTTCCCTTAGTCGCCATAAATTCTTTGGAAACCATGGTTGAGCCCTTTCTAAATCAGGGTTACCGCTATATCGTCCCAATGGTGGACGCCCGACGGATGGAGGTTTATTCGGCCGTATTCGACGGAACTTCAGGGCAACTCCTCTCCGAAACCGAAGCTAAAATATTATCCGAAGACAGTTTTTCGGAACTGAATGGCGAAACACTTTTTGTTGGCGACGGCGCAAAAAAAGCCTCCGAAATTCTCAAAACCCCAAAAGCCCAATTTCTAAGTGAAGTCTACCCCTCGGCTCGCTTCCTCCTAAAAAAAGCAACCGAAAAAATCCGAAATCAACAAACCGAAGATGTCGCATACTTCGAACCCTTCTACCTAAAGGATTTTCACGGAATCAAAAAAAAATAAAGGCTCCCGCTTTATTGAAGCGGGAGCCTTCTCAATCCATGACTATTCGTTCACTTATTTCGTAAGATCGAAAGAAGCTCCGACCACAAACGCAAACTGGTTATTCAATAAACGGTAGCTGGAAGCCTCCGTATTATATCTCGCCATAGGAAACTGAGCCTCCGCGAAAACCCCAAAGCCTTTGTCAAAAAACATACGAGCCCCCACATGCGCTCCAAAATTCTTGAGCCCCAAGTTAAGCCCCGGATAAACATCCACATTGGAAGGAAGTCTCAAAACATCCCCCAAATGAGCACTGACTCTCGCCTTAACATCAAAACGGTGTGTAGCCGAAGGTTTCTCTCCACTGTATTCTTTCACGCCCAAAAGGTAACCGGCCTGAACCCCCGCCGAAAAACTCTCTCCCAAACCATAATCCAAAGACGACTGAATTCCTGTTCCTCCATTCTGGAAATTCGCCCCTACATTAAGCCTCACATCGCCTTTTCCCTCAAAAGCATCGGATTGAGCACTAACCAAGCCGCATACGGCAAGCATCGCCGTAAAAAATAATTTTTTCATAATCGGTTTTTATTTTCTAAATCTTTCTATCCTGCAAAGATAGAAATAAAGTTGGATAGAAGAGCACACCAAGTCCCACCCGCCACGTTCCCCTATTCTCAAAAATAAACACCATAAAAAAGTTGCACGTTTATTTTCTTTTCCTAATTTTATCCTTTCAAATCCAAAACAAAAATCCTAAAACTATCAAAATGAAAATACTAAAATACACCGCATTCCTATTGGGTCTTACCTTTGTTGCAACCGCATGCTCAAGGGACGAACCAACCGTCGAAAATCCCACCACCACCCCAAAAGCCCCCAACGACTTTGTATGGAAAGCCATGAACTCTTGGTATTACTGGCAAAAACAAGTCCCGCTATTGGGCGACAACTACTTCAAAAACCAAACCGAATACGCCAATTTCATCAACGGTAAAACCCCGGATAAGCTCTTCTACGGCCTATTATACAACTACGGAACCACCGACAAGTTTTCCTGGATCGAAAACGACGGAACCTTGGTGGCCCACACAGCAAAAATCGCCGAAGTAGAAAAAATAAGCGGCGTAGACTACACGCTTTTCCCAAAAGATAATGGCGGGGTCAATTTCGTTGCTTTGGTAAACTACGTCGTGCCCAACTCTCCCGCCGACCAAGCCGGTCTGAAAAGAGGCGATGTCATCACCCACGTGAACGGCGCCCTACTAACCAATAGCAATGCCGATGCTCTTTTTTCCGAATCTTACGCGGTAACGGTAGCCGAATCCGTGAGTGTTACCACCTCCGGCGTTGTAACCTCCGGCGTCCGGCTGCAAGCCCAAATCCACCAAGCTTCCATGGACGAAAACCCCATCGCTTTCTATAAAAAATACACCCTCGGAGGAAAAAACATAGGCTACCTCGTCCTTAACGCCTTTAAATCCGATTACAATGACGAACTAAACGCCATTTTCGGACAAATGAAAAACGACCAAATCAGTGAACTCGTTTTGGACCTCCGCTACAACGGTGGCGGCTCCTTAGACACCGCTTTGGCTTTAGCCCAGATGCTGACCGGAAGCTACACAGGACAGCCCTACATCTATATGGACTGGAATGACAAACATAACGACTGGGACAGCTTCGAATACCTGAGTTCAAAGGTCAATATTTACAATTTGGTTGATAACTATCCGAAATTTCAACACCAAGAAGAAATCAACAGCCTGCATCTGTCCCGATTACACGTTTTAACCTTTATCGGAACGGCATCGGCCAGCGAACTTACCATCGACGCCCTAAGCCAATACATTCCCGTGCAAACCATCGGATACACCACTTACGGAAAATTTGTAGGTTCCATCTCCCTATGGGATTCGCCGGGCGACAACTATCTCTCCCGAGACAACCGAAGCACCGAACACCAATGGATGCTTCAACCCATCACGTTCGCTTACTACAACAAAAACAAACTCCCCCATCCCGCTTCCGGAGGAATCACTCCCACCATGCCGACAAATCCGTATAGCATGCTGGGGAACATTAAAGAATTCGGAAACACCTCCGATCCCGATTTGAAACTCGCCCTGGAAACCATAAGCGGCGTAGCCATCACCGGAAAATCTGCTTCCACGTCGTTTGTTCCCGGTAACCCGAAACAAATTAAAGACAAAAGAACCCTCAACCAATTGGCTACCAAGCTCAACATTGATGACGGAAAAAGGTTCGCCGCGAAATTCGGAAAACCTTAAAAACAAGACGCTCGAACTTGGTTCGAGCGTCTTGTTTTTAACTTCATTCAAATCGAGGGAATCCCAAGCCTCCCGAAAGTTCTCTGCCGTTCTTATAATTTTTCAGCATCTTTAATTGCTGCATCAAGCTCATTCAATGTGATTTCTACAGCTTGGACAGCAGCCTTTATTCCTCATCGCCCTCGCTCCAATCTAAAAACAAAAGCGCTTCCTTCCTCGTTATTTTTCCCCTCCCCAATCCGCAAAATTTAATTTTCCTTAGCCATAACAATTGGCCTCTCCGAAGAAATTCACCTCCAAAGGTAATAGTCCTGCCAGTCCGTAAACATATGAAACAAAAGCCCCACGAAAATCACCCTAAAAGTCCCACGAGTAAACAACACTCCCAAGAAATAAACCGCTATCATGGGATAAGTATGCAAAGGATGAAACCCAATACTGTTCCGGTCGGGATCGAACAAAGGGTCGGCCAAAACATGATCCAAATCCACCAACATCGTCGCCAACATTATCCCATAAGCTCTTTTCCAGTTGCCACGAAAAAAAACCAACGCCAAAACCAAAGGAAAAACAAAGTGAAGACCGTAGTGAACTCCGATTTTCAACTCCATACTATTTGTTTTTTTCCATGTAACGACGGCGTTCCTCCACGTCTAACTTTTCCACCGCATAGCGCAGCGTCGTCCGTGGCATCACCGCCGCGTATTGCTCCAAAAAAGAACGCAATTCCGCTGGATTCGCCTTACCCATTTCGCGAAGCAGCCAGCCGTTAGCCTTATGCATAAGATCGTGCGGATGATTCATGTTACTAAGCACCAAACGCCGTGTTAAATCGGTCCTGCCTTTTTTAACGTGGTACATCGTGGAAACCACCGCCATCCTTTTATGCCACATCTCGTCCGATGCCGACAACGTCATCAAAACCTCCTCCTCATCGTTTTCAAAACAATAACGTCCCAACAGCTTATAGCAGGAGGCATCCACCAAATCCCAGTTGTTAATATAAGCAAGGTTCGAGAGATAAAAATCCACCATCTCCTTTTTCTGCTGTGAAGATCTCGATTTTTCAAATTTTCCAACCAATAAAATAAGCGCGCAATGGCGGTGCTCATGAACCTCCGAAGAAAGCAACTCGCCCAATTCGTCAAGACTTATGCGGTCTTGGTAAGCTTTTGCCACCTTTCTCTGGTCCGGAACCGTTACCCCAATAAAGCGATCGCCTTCCCCATACTCGCCCTTCCCCGTCTTAAAAAAACGAGGAAAAAAATCCCTCTTTTCAGCAATCGCCAAAGCTTGCAAAGCCGACTTTATTTCCTCTACCATGATGGTTCATTTTTAGAGAAAACCCTCAAAATAGAGATTTCCCCGTGTTTATTAGTCATTAATCTTCTTCCTCCTCGAAATACTCGAAAAGAAAATCATTATAAGGAAACCTCGAAATATGAATCTTGTGCACCTCGTCATAAATCTGCTTCTTCATCTCAGGAAAATTCGCCTTGGTAAGCGCCGAAATGAACACCGTCGGGTGTTTGCTCTTTGCCATCCAAGTCCGCTTCCATTCTTCCAAAGAAATATTTTTCCGCGTGGAAGGCGTCAAATCATCTTCGTCCTTCTTCTCGTAAGCAAAAGCATCAATCTTATTAAAAACCATAATCATCGGCTTTTGATGCGCTTCGATTTCCATCAAAATCTGATTGACCGAATCAATATGATCCTCAAAACTCTCATGCGAAATATCCACCACATGAATCAGCAAATCCGCCTCACGAACCTCATCCAAAGTGGATTTGAACGATTCCACCAACTGCGTGGGCAATTTCCGTATAAAACCAACCGTATCGGTCAAAAGAAAAGGAAGATTGCCGATCACCACCTTACGAACCGTAGTATCTAATGTCGCAAACAACTTATTCTCCGCAAAAACCTCAGACTTGGACAAGGCGTTCATCAACGTCGATTTCCCCACGTTGGTGTACCCCACCAATGCCACCCGAACCATCTTTCCACGGTTGTTTCTCTGGGTCGCCATCTGCCGGTCGATGGTTTTTAGTTTATCCTTCAGTAAGGCTATTCGATCGCGGATAATCCGTCGGTCCGTCTCGATTTCCGTCTCTCCGGGACCACGCATCCCGATCCCTCCCCGCTGCCGCTCCAAGTGCGTCCACATCCGCGTAAGCCTTGGCAAAAGGTACTCGTACTGCGCCAATTCCACCTGGGTTCTCGCATAAGACGTCTGCGCCCTTTGGGCAAAAATATCAAGAATAAGATTGGTCCGATCCAAAATCTTAACCTCCATTTCCCGCTCCAAATTCTTCAGTTGCGAGGGCGAAAGTTCGTCGTCAAAAATAACCGTCCCGATTTCGTTTTCCTTAACGTAAGCCTTTATTTCTTCCGCCTTACCCTTGCCCACAAAGGTCTTGGAGTCCGGCTGAGTCATTTTCTGCGTAAAACGACGAGCGACCGTAGCCCCTGCCGTATAAGCCAAAAACTCCAACTCGTCCATATATTCACGGAGCTTTTCTTCGTCCTGATCCTTGGTGATCAATCCCACCAAAACCACCTTCTCGTATAAATGTTCTTTTTTCTCTAACATACTCTTATTTTAAATGGCAATAGCTTTCCATCCTCTAATTCCCGCTGATTTCCCTGCCATTAAAGCCGGTTTTCCAACACCAAAACGCCTGCCAAAATGCAACGCTTCGATAAGTTCTCCCAAAATATAGAAAAAGAACGCCTTTTTCTTTCTTATTTTTTTCTATTTTTTACAAAAAACTATTGCACAGTATCATCAATTTGTGTTATATTTGCACCCTTTCATTTTTACTTTTATTAGATTTATTTCAAACTGCATTGCCTCTCAAGACATTGCAGTTTTTTTATTTCTTAATCAAATGCACATCCCTCTGAGGGTAAGGCATACTGAACCCATTACGATCCATCACCATTTTCACCGCGCGGTTAAGATTCCATTTCGCCCGCATAAAATCGGCCGTTTTAGCAAAACCATACATCGCTAAATTCACACTATTATCCCCAAAATCGTTGATTTCCAATATACAATCACGATCTTTGAGAATCAAAGGTTCGTTCTCGAACACCTCCATCAACACTTTTTTAACTTCATCAAAATCATCATCATAGCTGATGCCCACCGCAATCTCCACCCGCCGGATTCCGTTTTTGGAATAATTGGTAATCGGATTGTTAAACACACTTCCATTAGGCAAAATCACCGTTTTTAAATCCGGTGTCAATAAAATGGTCTGCAAAAGCGTGATCTCCTGAACCGTCCCAATCTTTCCCATCGTCTCCACCGTATCGCCAATCGTATAAGGCTTAAAAGTTAGCACCAAAAGTCCTCCTGCAAAATTCGCCAAACTCCCCTGCAAAGCCATCCCGACACCAACCGCCAAACCTCCCATAAGCGCCACCAAAGAGGTAATCTCAATCCCCGCCGTATTCATAGCGACAAGAACCACCAAAAACTTAAGCAGAACAGAAATAATATCCGCCAGCACTTTACGAATCGCCATTCCCAAATTGGTCTTCTCCAAAGAGTTCTTAATCAGTCGGGCAATTCTCGTGGTTATCCAAAATCCCACTAAAATGATAACAATAGCCGTTAAAAGCTTCATCCCATAGGTCGTAGCTTTTTCAAACAATAAATCGGCACTAATGTTATTAAGACTCAGTTCGTTCAGTTCCATAAATTATTATTTTTGAGAAAGAATTTTAAAAAAATCCCATAGGACAATACCGGCACAAACCGACACGTTAAGGGAATGTTTAGTCCCCCGCTGGGGAATTTCCAAAAAAGCATCATACAAAGGCAAAGCCGATTCGGAAAGCCCGTCCACCTCATTCCCCATCACAACGGCATACTTCTTCCCCGGCTGAATCGCATAACGATCAATCTGCTTGCTCTCGCTCGTCTGTTCGATCCCCAAAACGGTATACCCTTCCTGCTTCAAGACCGTTAGAGCCCGATCGATCGTTTCTTCATACACCCAGTCCACGCTCTCCGTAGCTCCCAACGCCGCCTTATGAATTTCGCGGTGAGGAGGCCGAGGCGTAATCCCGCACAAAACCACCCGTTCCACCACGAAAGCGTCCGCCGTACGGAAAACCGCTCCGACATTATGCATACTCCGGACATTGTCCAAAACCACAACGAGAGGAATTTTCTCCGCAGCCTTAAAGGCCTCGATATCAATTCTTCCCAGTTCTTCAAGCTTCAGTTTCCTCGTCAAATTCTATGTTTTTAAAAATTAAATCGATGTTTTTTTCAATATTCTGCGCCAATTGCTCGGTAGGCAAATCGTTTTCATCGTTATTGAATGGGTCTTCTATTTCCTCCGCAATCACTTCCAAACTCATCAACACAAAGAACACAAAAACGGTAAGAGGAATCATTAGCCATCCAATACTTACCACATAAGCAATCGGAAGCATCAAAACGTAAATAATGATGAATTTTTTAACAAAAGAAGAATACGAATAAGGAATCGGTGTATTCTTAATCCGCTCGCACCCCCCACAAACATCCATAAATCCCGAAAGTTGGCGATCCAAATAAACCAGCTCTTCCCCGCTTATTTTACCCTCCCGATGCATTCGGGACAAACGTCGCCCCATGGCATTGACAATCTCCAAAGGCGCATGATGACGAAAAACACGCTCCACCGAAGAATAGTCCCTATCCAAAGCCATTTTCGTCCATTCCTTGGTAAGATGGCGACTAAGCGAATGCGGAAAATATGCCAAATGCCGCTGGAAAAACAACCGATTTTCGAGCTCGTCTTCCCCAAGGATACCGTTCATCTTCACCGCAAAATTTCTGGAATCGTTCACCAGCTTTCCCCATAATTTGCGCCCCTCCCACCAACGGTCGTATGCCGTATTGGTACGAAACACCAGCAAAAGCGAAAGCACAAAACCCAACAGCGTGTTGAAAAGCCCCAAATTCTTAATCACAGAACGTTCGGTAAGCTTCAAATACTCAATCTCCAAATAATATATCGAATAGGAATACAGAGTCATCCCCAGCAGAGAAGGCCCCAAGATCTTCAGCGTATCACTCTTGTGAAGACTGAAAAGAATTTTGAAAAAATGTTTAGTATTATAGTATTTCACGCCTTATTTTGTGCAAAAATAGTCATTTTTTCGAGTTTCCCGTTTTTTACGATTTCACCCCGTACTTTCAAAGACTTAAAGCCCTGCGTCTTTTTCTTCCACGCAAGAGAGAACCTTCTTTCAAAAACAAAAACTCTTGCCCCAGCCTTTCTTCTACAATCATAAAAATCCATATTTTTGCAATCAAATACGATACAGATATGGCAAAGCAGGAAGATGTTTTTAAAAATGTGGTTTCCCACGCAAAAGAATACGGCTTTATATTTCCCAGTTCCGAAATTTACGACGGACTTTCCGCCGTATACGATTACGGTCAAAACGGAGCCGAACTAAAAAACAACATTAAGCAATACTGGTGGAAAGCCATGGTCCAGCTCAACGAAAACATCGTCGGCATTGATTCCGCCATCCTGATGCATCCGACCACGTGGAAGGCTTCCGGGCACGTAGACGCCTTCAACGATCCCTTAATCGACAATAAGGATTCCAAGAAAAGATTCCGTGCCGACGTCCTAATTGAAGACTATTGTGCCAAACTGGAGGACAAAGCCCAAAAGGAAATCGACAAAGCCGCCAAGCGTTTCGGAGACGCGTTCGACCGAGCCCAGTTTGAAAACACCAATGCCCGAGTGATGGATTACAGAGCCCGACAAAAAACCATTTTGGAACGGATGGCTCGCTCACTAGAAAACAACGACTTGGCCGACGTAAAAGCCCTAATTGAAGAATTAGAAATTGCCGACCCCGATACCGGCTCCAAAAACTGGACGGACGTAAGACAGTTTAACCTAATGTTCGGGACCAAACTTGGAGCATCAGCCGAAAACGCAACGGATCTGTACCTCCGTCCTGAAACGGCTCAGGGGATTTTCGTTAATTTCCTTAACGTCCAAAAAACCTCCCGCCATAAGCTGCCTTTTGGCATTGCCCAAATCGGAAAAGCCTTCCGTAACGAAATCGTCGCCCGCCAATTCATCTTCCGTATGCGCGAATTCGAACAAATGGAAATGCAATTCTTCGTTCCTCCCGGAACCGAACTCCGCTTCTATGAAGAATGGAAACAAAAACGACTCAACTGGCATTTGGCTCTTGGCCTAGGGCAGGAAAACTACAAATTCCACGACCACGAAAAACTGGCCCATTACGCCAACGCGGCAGCCGACATCGAATTCAAATTCCCCTTTGGGTTCAAAGAATTGGAAGGCATCCATTCGCGAACAAATTTCGACCTTAGCGCCCACGAAAGCCACTCCGGAAGAAAACTTCAGTATTTCGACCCCGAAAGAAACGAAAACTACGTGCCTTACGTCGTGGAAACCTCCATCGGGTTGGATCGGATGTTCCTCGCTTTGATGTCGCACTGTCTTAAAAACGAAACCTTGGAAGACGGTTCAGAACGCACCGTTCTATCCCTTCCGCCGGCTTTGGCTCCGGTAAAGGCCGCCATTCTTCCTTTGGTCAAAAAAGACGGTCTGCCCGAGTTTGCAGAAAAAATATTCAACGACCTCAAGTTTGACTTCAATGTTATCTTCGAGGAAAAAGACAGCATCGGCAAACGTTACCGCCGACAAGATGCCATCGGTACGCCTTTCTGTATTACCGTAGATCATGATTCGCTCACCGATTTTACCGTAACCTTACGGGAAAGAGATTCCATGACGCAAGAACGGGTTCCCGTGGAAAACCTCAGAAGAATCATTGACGAGAAAGTGAACTTCCGCACGCTACTGGAAAAAATCTAAACGAAAGTCATTATTAAATCAAAAAAACCTCTGTCAATACAGAGGTTTTTTCATTTTTTATCCTTAAAAAAATTAAAAGGTTATACGATAGGTTCCCGTGGATGACGTACTGGCTTTTTCGGCCTTTACGTACTGTTTTACCCAAGCAATCGTAGTAGAAGTCACACAAGGGTCTGAAAGCCCTCCGCTCCGCCTTGCCGAAACCACATTGCCAGCTTTGTCCACCGTATAGGCAATCGTAATGGTTCCCGAAGCCGAGCAATTATGTGAAGGCTGAGCACCTCCCCGTCCCATGGTCCCCGGAATAAACGCCACCAACTTACGGTCTATCCCTATTTTGCTATCGCCTTGTCCTTCGCCTCCTAAAGGGTCTCCCACATTACCTGAGGTTCCTCCCGTTCCTTGGCTGCCATTGGACGCCCCTCTCCCCCGTATCAAGTTACCCACCGCCGTAGTGCCCTTAGCATCGCCCTGTGCTTGCGCTTGATTAATCGGATTTTTCTTAGCCGGAAGCGGTGAGGGTTTCGATGCCGGTTCTTTTTTCTTATCCTCTTTTTTTTCAGGCTTCTTTTCGCTTTTTTCGACTTTGGGAGCCGCCACTTTATTATTGGTTCCGGTAATCGTTTTTTCAGGTGCCGATACCGGTTCAATCTCCGGCTGCTGTAGAGGAACTTCCTCCGAAACAGATACCATCGAAGGCTCCTGGGGCGCAGGTTCTTCCTCCCCCTGACCATCTTGTAAATCCCCAAAATTAACAAGCATGGTAGTTACTTCCTCTTTCGGTTCAGGAAGCTCTCGGGAAAATTTATAAAAATACAAGCCCAACAAAACCAGCAAAGACACCAACAAAGTGATTATCCCACTTTTTCGGCGGTCGCTCCGTTCGTTTCTCCGTTGTTCTGCTATGGCATTCATCTGTTTTATTCTTTGGAAAGCGTGGCTATAGCCAAATTAAATTTATGTCTCTCTGCAATTTCCATCACAAAAACCACGTCTTTATGCTTCGTGTTTTCATCCGCACGAAGCGTAAATAAAGGGTTGGACTTCCCCTGAAGGGCTTTAACCAAATGCTGTTCCAATTGTGTTTTGGGAATTGCCTGATCGGCCACAAAATAATTCCCCTCCTGGGTAATGGTTACCGTGGTAGGATCTTGTGCCGCCGGCGTCTCGCTTGAAGCCTGAGGCAATTTCACCTCAATTGCACTTTGGCTAATCGCCGAACTGGTAATCATGAAAAAAATAAGCAAAAGGAAAATAATGTCCGTCATGGAAGCCATGCTGAACTCGGCACTTACACGGTTTCGTCGTTTCAGTTCCATAGGCGGTTAGATGGGTTTATTCAACGTGTCCAAAAACTCATTGACGTGCGTCTGTATTTTCAGAACCAAACGATCGACTTTCGTCACCAAAATATTGTAAAAGAAATAAGCCGGAATTCCTACAAACAAACCGGCTGCCGTAGTAGCCATTGCCGTATAAATCCCCGAAGCCAATAATTTGGGACTTACCGCCCCCGTAACATTAGAAATCTCAAAAAAGGCCATAATCATCCCGACCACCGTCCCTAAAAAGCCGAGCATCGGTGCTGCTCCCGAAGCCGAAGCCAAGAGATTCAGGTTTTTTTCGAGTTTTGAGACCTCCAATTGCCCCTGGTTCTGCATGGCATTGGAAATGTCCGAAATAGGTCGTCCGATTCTTGCTAATCCCTTTTCGATCATCCGAGCCTCGGGTGAATCAATGGTTTTGCAATAATCTTCGGCGGTTTGAATTTTTCCTTCCTGAACGAAATCTTTAATATTTTCCAAAAAATTAGGCGTTAGCTTTGCAGCCCTCTTAAGAGCAAAATACCGCTCCAAAAAAACATACAAAGCCAAAACCCCGAGAAGGAAAATCAAAAGCATAATAATATTACTGACAAGTCCTCCGCCGGTTAAAATTTCCCACAAGGAAAAAACCTGTACCTGAGAGGCTTGGGCTCCGTCTACCCCGACGGTCGATATAAGTTGTGTGCTATCCTGCATAAATATAAATGGTTTTCAAATGTAACGGAAAGACCGCAAATTTAGTATCAAAAGGAACCGGAGCGGAGATTAATCCTCGTCCACCTCGATTTGATCGGGTTTAAAATGACACTTAAGCTTGAATGGTATCGGCTCCGATGCACCGGAATAGAAATCATCAATTTCGCCTTGCCACGTTAGCTGGAGCACCCCTTCTTCATCCTCACTAAAGCGGAGGTGATTTCCGTAGAGAAAGGCTTCTTCATCATCAAAAAGATCCACCTCCGTATAGCTTTCCTCCTCTGAATCATCAATTTCCAAGGTCTTTTCCGATAGCTGAGCCGAGACAATGGGAAAATCCGACACCCGAAAGGCTATCTGAGGAAATCTATATTGAAGCGAGTCGTCTTCCACATGATCCAGACTATCGTCTGTAATAATTTCCACTTCCAAAAAATGTTGATTATGACTATATATTGCCTTGCAATAGGTATGTTTAATTTGGTATTTGAGGGTCTCTTCCGGGTGATAAATTTTTAAAATCCCTTTCATTTTCTAAGGATAAAACTGTTTAAAAACAAGATTAAAACGAATTATTATAGGGCACAAATATAAATAAAATGCTCAATAGAAGAGAGGCTTTTTTAAAGGAATAAATGAAATTGGATCCCACAGCTAAAGGAATGGAAATAAAATTATACTATTGTTAAATTAAGATATATTTTCTAATTTAGCAGGATGAAATGTTACAGATGTCAATCAGAAGAAAAAGTAAAGGCAGGTTTCATCAGAGGTTTGCAACGATACAAATGCAAGAGCTGCGGGTGTTTTTTTAGTGTAGAAAAGAAATCAGATGTCAAGACAGACGAACAAAAAAGGCTTGCATTAGAGATGTATTTGGAAGGTTTGGGGTTCCGAGCGATAGGGAGGGTTTTGAAAATAAGCTACGGCACAGTGTACCAGTGGGTAAAGAAATGGGGAGAGGAGGTAGAGCTTCCGCAGAGTAAAGATCCAGTGGAAATCATGGAGTTAGATGAAATCCACAGTTATGTACAGAATAAAAAAACTATTGCCGGACCTGGATTGCTGTTGATAGATTTGGAAAACGCTACCTCGACATTGTTTCTGGAAAAAGAGACACGCCGACATTTCAAAGACTTTGGAACAGGCTGAAAGAGCAGGAGATTAACGGATTCTGTAGCGATTATTGGAAGAGTTACTCGGAATTGATTCTCCCTAAAAGCATTTCGAGTCAGAAGCGGAAACCTTTACAGTGGAAGGATACAACAGCAGGATAAGGCACTATTTGGCAAGATTTAAAAGAAAGGAAAGTGCTATTCCAAAAAACAGTTTATGTTGGAAAATTCTTTAAAATTGTTATTCTTGAAATTAAATAAACAATTATGTATTTTAAATTAACAATACCAAAATTATTACTATTTTAGCCTCTCGAAAAAAAAATTCACTCCGAAATGAAATGGACCACCCTTTTTCTTGTTATTTCAATGGTAGCGTTTACCGTTTATTCGTGTAAAAAAAGTGATTCACCGCTTACCAAAGCAACCCCTGTGGAAATAGATTCCATCGCGGCCAACTATTACGAACAATATCTTAAAATGTACCCTTTGGAAGCCACGGCTCAAGGGGACAATCGTTATAACGACCTTCTGCCGGTGGATATTGACAAAGATTTCATTTCTGGGGAAATCGCTTTTTATACCGAGGTCAAGGAACAGATGAAAAACATCGACTACGAAAGCCTGAGCGACGACAAAAAAATCGTTTACGATGTCTTAGAATCAACCCTTCAGGATAAAATCGAACGGTACGCCTACCATCCGGAATACATTCCTTTCACTCAGTTCGGAGGGCTTCCGCTGGAGTTTCCGCTCTTGGGAAGCGGTTCGGGCGCACAACCTTTCCAAACCGAAAAAGACTACGAAAACTGGCTGAAAAGAATGAACCAATTTCCCTTGTGGATGGAAACCGCCATGGAAAACTTCCGGGAAGGGGTAAAAGAAGGCGTGGTGCTGCCTAAGGTCTTGGTCCGAAAAATGATCCCCCAAATGCAGGCGGAGGAAATTATTTCTACGGACTTTAACCGCAATATTTTCTACGGCCCTGTGCGTTCCTTTCCAAAAACGTTTTCCGAATCGTCCAAAAACCGCCTGATTAAAGAATACCAAAAGACTGTTACGGAAAAAATCATCCCGGCTTACACCAAAATGGGCCGCTTTTTAGAAGACGTTTATCTGCCTGCCGCACGGGATACAGACGGCTACAACGCTCTTCCCAAAGGCAATGAAATCTACGCGTATTACGTAAAAAGCTGGACGACAACCGACCTTTCGCCCGAAGCCATCCACCAAACAGGATTGGAAGAGGTCGCCCGAATCCGTTCCGAAATGGAAAAGGTAAAACAAACGGTGGGCTTCAGCGGTACGCTGGAGGAATTTCTTTCGTTTGTAAAATCGGACACCAAAGCCATGCCTTACCATACCGAAAAAGAGGTTATTGACGCCTTTCAGTCCGTTTTGACCAAAATTACCCCGAAATTGAAAACCATGTTTTCGACCACCCCGAAAACACCTTTTGAAATAAGACAAACCGAAAAATTCCGGGAAGCCTCTGCCAGTGCAGAATACAAACCCGGAACCCCCGACGGAAAGCGTCCCGGTATTTTCTACATTCCCCTACCCGATCCCAAACACTTTAACGTAACCTCCGGCATGGAATCCTTGTTCCTCCACGAAGCCATCCCTGGTCATCATTACCAAATCGCCTTGCAGCAGGAGAACGAATCTCTCCCGAAGTTTATGCGATTCGGATGGTTGGGGGCTTATGGAGAAGGCTGGGCGCTTTACACCGAATCCTTAGGGCCAGAGTTAGGGCTCTACACCGACCCTTACCAGAAAATGGGGGCCCTGAGTGACGAAATGCTAAGAGCCGTCCGCCTCGTGATTGACACCGGTTTGCACACCGGGCAAATGAATCGGGAGCAAGCCATCCGTTATTTCTTGAACAATGTAGCCTACGATGAAGCCGGAGCCGTTGCAGAAATCGAACGCTATATGGCCATGCCGGGACAAGCCTTGAGCTACAAAACCGGAGCCATGAAAATCCGCGAACTCCGAACCCGTTACGAAAATCAACTGGGAGCCAAGTTCAAACTGGCTGCATTTCACGATGCCGTTCTGAGCCAGGGCTGCCTGCCTCTAAATGTTTTGGAAAGAAAAATGGAACTTTGGGCGAAAAAACAAAAGTAAAAACCCACTTTATCCTAAAGATATTCCGCCGTTTGGAAGTTTTCGTTTAAGAACGCGTAGGATTTGTTTTTTTTGTTCGTTACTATTTTTATTTCTCGGGGAAAGATGTAGCTTTGCTCCGATGAAAAAAGAGATCGTTAGACAATGAGCATTCTTATAGTGGATGACAATCGGGAGGTTTGCGAACTGATGGGAAGCCTGCTGGAAATGGAAGGATGGAAAGTCCGTTGCTGCACCAACCCGATGATTGTTTTTGAAATGATACGCCAACGCAAACCAAAGGTTCTGATTACCGACCTGCTGATGACCGGCCTTGACGGAAGAGATTTGCTTTCAAAACTGAAAAACGATCATTCCACGGCCGATATTCTTACCATTTTGGTTTCAGCCCACCCCGATTCTGTCAATATTGCCGAATCGCTTGGTACAGAAGCCTATATTTCCAAACCTTTCGACGTGGAAACGCTCGTAAACAGCGTCCGAAACCTTATGCAGAAGCCTCTCCAAGCACCAAAGGCGTAAGATAATCCCTGCTTTTATCTCCCCGCGCCGGAGAATATTCCCTGCCGTACATGATGATTTGAAGGTGAAGCTTATTCCATTTTTCTTTCGGAAAAATGCTCTTTGCGTCTTTTTCCGTTTGAACCACATTCTTGCCGGAGGTAATTTTCCACTGCGTAAGCAACCGATGAATATGCGTATCGACAGGAAAAGCAGGAACGCCAAACGCCTGACTCATTACCACCGAAGCTGTTTTATGTCCCACCCCAGGAAGCGCCTCCAAAGCCTCAAAACTTTGAGGAACCACCGACTGGTGCCGTTCCACCAAAAGCTCGGCCATAGCCTTTAGATTTTTGGCTTTGGTATTGGCCAATCCAATTTCTTTAATCAGCGTTTTTATTTCTTCCGCGCTCAAAGCCGCCATCTTTTCGGGAGTATCGGCTACGGCAAAGAGATGAGGCGTTACTTCGTTCACCTTTTTATCGGTAGTCTGCGCCGATAAAGCCACCGCAACCAAGAGCGTATAGGGGTCTTTATGATCCAATGGAATAGGCGTCTCCGGATAGCATTTTTCAAGTTCCTCCACAATAATGGCCGCTCTTTGTTTTTTAGTCATTTTAGTATTAAATTTGAACAAAAATAAAAATTTATGCTTAAAATCGGTGATGCCCTTCCTTCATTCGAGGGTCTAAATCAAGACGGAAAAACGATAAAATCCAAAGATTTAAAAGGAAAAAAACTCGTGATTTTCTTCTACCCCAAAGCCAGCACCCCCGGATGCACCGCCGAAGCGTGCGACTTAGCCAACCGCTTTACAGAACTCCAAGCCCAAGGCTATTTCCTTTTGGGTGTCAGCGCCGATTCGATCGAAAAACAAAAGAAATTCCATAACAAATACGCCTTCCCTTACGACCTTATCGCCGATGAAGAAAGAAAATTATGCGAAGCCTTCGGCGTTTGGCAACTGAAAAAATTCATGGGAAAAGAATTTATGGGCATTGTCCGAACCACGTTCATCTTCGACGAACAAAGCGTCTGCACCAGAGTCATCGAAAAAGTAAAAACCAAAGAAGCCGCCGCCCAAATTTTAGAAGGCTAAACCACTAAATCCCCTTTTGTCCCGCTAAAATCATTTCAATCATCCTTACCTTACGCCTTTCCCGCGTTTCCGGTTTTTTAGCCTCGTTAATCCAACGCATGTATTCTTTTCGGTGAGTGTAACTCATAAGCGTATACATTTCGTAAGCCTCAGGGTGTAACGAAAAAAGCAGCATGACGTCTTCAGGAATCTCCACCGTACGTTCTTCCGTGTCTTCCCATAATTCTACCGACACAACGTCCCCAAAAGTTTTACCAGTTTTTTTTCGGATTTCCTGAGTAACGCCCAACTTATGCCCTCCTGCTCCCATCGGCGCCAGACTACCACGGTAAGAAACTTCACCTTCAAAAATCGCAAGAACCCGGACCTGCCCCTTTTTTCCGAATAAGACTTCGGTGGAGAAAGGAAATTCCAAATAAGAGGCATCGGCCGTACCATGCCTTAATAACTCGGCTTTAAATTTTACACTTTCGGGCATAAACTAACTGTGTTTTCATCAAAGCAAATGTAGGAAATATCTCCCGAAAATAACGAGGTCGCCCTCAACCAACCGTTCCCATCGAAAACACCTCATCCCACTAATTAAGAACCTGACGTTCCTTCTTAAACCATCATCGCGCCACCAAACATTAAGACAATAAAGAACCGTCCCGAAAAGAAACCCAAATAAAAAATCCCTCCTAATTAATTAGGAAGGATTTGAATAATTATTTCGAAATAACTTTATTACTTCACAATAGTCATCTCTTCGATAAGATGGCCTGCTCCGGAAAACTTATCAATAACCCAAAGAACAAATCTCGCATCCACATTAATAGTCTTTTGCCATTCTTTTTCAAAGACAATGTCCCCAGAAAGCGCTTCGGAATTTCCGTCAAAAGCCAAGCCAATCAATTCGCCTTTACCATTCATAATCGGCGAACCGGAGTTCCCTCCCGTAATGTCATTATCCGAAAGGAAATTCACCGGAAGATACCCCGCAGGATCCGCATATTGACCGTAATCTTTTGCCGCAGCCAAATCCAAAAGACGCTGAGGAAGATCAAACTCTTCATCTCCTTTCTTGTACTTGGCCACCATGCCGTCAATATCGGTATAGTAGTTATTGGTTACACCATAGTATTTTCGATCCTCACGGAAAGGAAGCGTCGAAACTTTACCGTAAGTCATCCTCATCGTAGAGTTCGCATCGGGATAAAACGCCTGATTAGGATGCGATTTTCTAAGCCCATCGAAAAACAGTCTGTTGTTGTTGCTAAAAGCATCGTCCTGAGCTGCATACCGATCGCCTATGGTTTTGGTTTCGTTGAAATAAGCCGTCGCCAACTTCAGCAAAGCATCCTGCTCCAAAACCTTCGCACTCGGATTGTTCAAAAAGCTCAAAGCCGAAGCCCGATCCGCAAAAATAGAATGTTTAGCCACCTCGCCTAACAACGAAGGATTTACCGTCTGAAGGCTGGTATTTGCCGCTGCACTTCTAACCCGATCTCTGTAAAGCTGAACCATAGCACTAAGCATTTCTTGCTCCAAAGCCGGATTGAATTTCTCATACATCGCTTCGATACGTTCTGCAATCACTTTCTTTTGTTCAGCCTTTTTAGCCGCGTCGTTCTCCTCGATATAACTGCGGAACATTGCGCCAAGATTAAACGCATAAGGAATATACTTAGCATTGCGCCCTAGTTGAGCCGCATAATTCCGTTCTACCCCTCTAGGCGAAGTCGCTTGATAGTACTGTTGCATTTCGGCTAAAACATTACCATACAACGCTTTGTTTTCAGGCTTTTGAGCCCATGCTTGGAACGTGGCTTCCACTTTTTGCTTGTCTTGAATGGTTCCGTTTTTCTTCACGGATTCAATCGTTCCTTGTCTGTTTTTCCAGTAATTTGCCACTGAAGCATACTGGGAAGCATAGTTAAGTCGTGTCGCCTGATCGCGATCCATGTATTTTTTCATCACGTCCATCGCCGTCTTGGAAGCCTCTACCCATGCCGGATAATCCCGGTTAATCAACTGGTCGATGCCATAAGAAGTCATGTAGCGATTGGTTCTTCCCGGATAACCGACAATCATCGTGTAATCCCCTGGCTTGATAGGTTTCAAAGACACAGGAAGGTGATGTTTCGGTTTTAAAGGAACGTTATTCGGAGAATATTCCGCAGGGTTACCATTGGCATCCGCATAGACACGGAACACCGAAAAGTCTCCCGTATGTCTTGGCCACTCCCAGTTATCGGTATCCCCACCAAATTTTCCGATGGAGTTAGGCGGCGTACCCACCAAACGAACATCTTTAAAATCCTGATAAACAAAGTAATAAAACTCATTCCCGTTGAAGAAATCTTTGACCACAACGGTATATTTGCCGTTTTCGGAATTTTCTTTTTGAATGGCCTTGTACTCGGCATCAATCACGTCTCTTCTTTCTTTGGCACTCATCCCGTTGTTAAGCTTCGCGTTAATTCGAGCCGTCGCATCGTCCATTCTGACCAAAAACCTTACGGAAAGTCCTTTTGCAGGAAGTTCCTCCGATCTTTTCATCGCCCAAAAACCGTTAGTCAAATGGTCCTTCTCCGGCGTGGAAAGTGCCGCAATTTGACCATAACCACAGTGGTGATTAGTGAACAACAACCCTTCCGGCGATACAATCTCTCCCGTACACCCGCCGCCAAATTGAACGATGGCGTCCTTCAGACTAGAGTGGTTAGCCGAATAAATTTCCTCCGCGGTAAGCTTCAGACCCTTTTTCTGAAGGTCCTGCCCGTTTAAACGCTTGATCAGCATCATGAGCCACATTCCTTCGTCGGCACGCATTTGCACAAAACTCAGAAGGAAACTGCATAATAAGAATATCCTTTTCATAAAAAACTAAATTAAAATTGCCGCAATTTACTCATTTTTTAGGATTTATCATACTGGCTAAATGCTTTCCTCTCATTTCGGAGCTCCCAAGCGGTCTCCATACAAGATTTCAAAATCAAAATTATAAAGCCTTCCGATAATTCCATTCGCAAAGACTTTCGTATTTTTGGGGTCTCATTTTTTAAAGTTTTTACATCCTATGGCCAAAGCAAAAAAAGAAACTCCCCTAATGGCACAATACAACAGTATCAAAGCCAAATACCCTGATGCCGTACTGCTCTTCCGGGTAGGAGATTTTTATGAAACCTTTGGACAAGATGCCGTAAAAACCTCCCAAGTCCTAGGCATCGTCTTAACCAAAAGAAATAACGGGGATTCTCATACCGAACTGGCCGGCTTTCCCCATCATTCCATCGACTCCTACCTCCCCAAACTAGTTAGGGCCGGTCTTCGGGTGGCAATTTGCGACCAACTGGAAGACCCTAAAATGGTTAAAGGAATCGTAAAGCGAGGGGTTACAGAACTTGTTACACCGGGTGTTACTTTTAACGATCAGGTACTCAGCTCCAAACAGAATAACTTTCTTCTTTCCATTCATAAGGAAAAAGAAAAATACGGCCTCGCCTTGGTCGATATTTCTACCGGTGAATTTTTGATTTCCGAAGGCAATATCGAAAAACTTCTCCATGTCGTGCATACCTTCGATCCCAGCGAAGTCATCTACCAACGAGGCAAAGAGCTCCCTCCCCAGCTAAAAGGACGGAGCAGTTTCCGATTAGAAGACTGGGCTTTCCAAGCCCGCTATGCCGAAGAAAAACTCACCGCCCATTTCAAGACAAATTCCCTCAAAGGGTTCGGGGTTGACGGAATGACGCTTGGCATTACCGCTGCAGGAGCCATTTTCGCCTATTTAGTGGAAGACACCCACCACGACCTGCTCAACCACATCACCCGAATCCAAAAAATCCCACAGGACGACTATCTCCTAATAGATCATTTCACTTTGCGTAATTTGGAAATCATCCATCCCTCTTCTAAAGACGGGCAAAGTCTTTTGTCGATTATCGACCGAACCTCCACCCCAATGGGCGGACGTCTCCTTCGAAGAAGAATCATCCTGCCGCTAAAATGCGTGCAAGAAATTAACCGAAGACTTTCGTTGGTCGAATTTTTTAACCGTGAAGACCAACTTAAATACGACCTCCAAAACCTTTTGAAATCCATCTCCGATTTGGATCGTCTGATGGGAAAATTGGCCGCCGAAAAAATTTCACCGAAAGAGCTCGGCTATCTTCGCCAAAGCATCCGCAGCATGAAGGACATCCGAGAAAAACTATCCGTTTATCACGACCTGGGTGCTTGGTTGAATCCTTTGAGCGATCCTTCCGATTTGCTGAGCCTGCTCAACGACTACCTCAACGACGAACTTCCTGTCAATATCGCCAAAGGTCATGTCATCCGAGACGGAGTATCCGAGGAGCTGGATCGATTGCGCGCCCTTCAAAAAAACGGTAAAGGCTATCTGGAGGAAATGTGCCGGAGAGAAATCGAAAACACAGGCATTACTTCCCTTAAAATCGATTTCAACAACGTCTTCGGCTACTATATTGAGGTACGCAACACCCATAAAGACAAGGTGCCCCAAGACTGGATCAGAAAACAAACCCTGGTCAATGCCGAACGCTACATCACCGAAGAGCTGAAAGAGTACGAATCCCAAATCCTGGGAGCGGAAGAAAAAATTGCCGCCTTGGAGCATTCGCTTTACCGAACCCTTTGTTCCAACCTAATGGATTATATGGACGTCATCCAATCCGACTCCCACCTTATCGCTCAATTGGATGTCGCCGTGGGGCTTTCCGAATTGGCCATTTCCGAAAGTTACACCAAACCTATTCTGCACGAAGGGCACACCATCGACCTAAAACAAGCAAGACACCCCATCATCGAAAACGCTCTTCCCCTAGGCGAAAAATACATCGCCAATGATACCTTTTTGGACAAGGATTCCCAACAAATCATCATGGTTACCGGTCCCAACATGTCGGGTAAATCCGCCATTCTCCGCCAAACCGCACTGATCTGCTTAATGGCCCAAATGGGAAGTTTTGTTCCCGCCAAACATGCCGAAATCGGAGTACTGGATCGAATATTCACCCGCGTGGGGGCTTCCGACAATATCTCGGCAGGAGAATCCACCTTCATGGTGGAGATGAACGAGGCCGCCAGCATCCTAAACAACGTTACCGAGCGAAGCCTCATTTTGTTGGATGAAATCGGGCGTGGTACCTCCACCTACGACGGGGTTTCCATTGCTTGGGCAATCGCAGAATACCTCCATCAGCATCCAACACAACCCAAAACCCTTTTTGCCACGCATTACCATGAACTTAATGAGATGACTCTCGAATTCGAACGGATTAAAAACTTTCACGTTTCGATTCAGGAAAACAAAGGTCATATCGTATTTCTCAGAACCCTAGTGCCTGGAGGAAGTGAGCACAGCTTCGGTATCCACGTTGCCAAATTAGCCGGGATGCCTTCGCGGGTCGTTCAAAGAGCCGACGAAATTCTTAAAACATTAGAAAAGAACCGAACACAAAAAAACACCCCAAAAAAAACACAGAAAGAGGACGAAAGCAACCTCCAACTCTCTTTCTTCCAACTGGACGACCCGGTTTTGGAAAACATCCGGGAAGAACTAACCCAAATTGACATCAATACCCTCACCCCCATTGAGGCATTAATGAAATTAAACGCCATAAAAAAGATGATTGGAAGCTAAAATCCGACCGATGAAATTTGATTTCCGATATTTTGTGATAGCTCTATTACTGCTGATCATCGAAGTCGTAATTGCCACGCGGTTTCAGTCGGTATACTGGCTAAGGGTTTACGGCGGAGACGTTTTAGCCGTCCCTTTTGTCTACGCCTTGGGGCGTTCCTTTTTAACAACACCGTCGATTTGGAAATTCGCGATGGGAACCTTCTTCCTTGCGGTATTCATCGAAATACTCCAATACTTTAAGACCGCCGAAAAATTAGGTTTTTCGGAAAACAGCCTCCCCTACATCGTATTGGGAAATACTTTTTCTTGGGGCGATATCGTCTGTTACGCTTTAGGCTTCTTTTTAATCCTTGCAGTGGAAAAAACAAGATTATCCAAATAAAAAACGCCCGTTCGTTCGCTTATTGTGGCATTCTTTTTGAATAAAAAAAAGTGAAAAAAACCTAAAAAATTTAAAACATGAAAAAGAACCTTTTCGCTTTAGCTGCTTTGGCGGCATTAACCGTTTCCTGTAAAAAAGAAGTTCAACACAACGAAGTGAACGTTGATAGCACAACCGTTGTGGCCACTTCCGATTCGACCAAAATTCAAGAAAATGCCCCTGAAGTTTCGGTTACCTCTTATGCCAGCAACGATGGCAAAACCGTTTTCACCCTTTCCACCACCGGAGAGCAAGCAACGCTGAAAAACGAAACCACAGGACAAGAATACCAAATGAAAAGCACCATGAGTGCCAGCGGTGCCAAATACGAAGATGCTGAAGGGCGATTCTTTTGGACTCATCAAAGAACATTCTCCTTTGGTAAAGGAGAAGACAATGAAATTGAGGGAGTTGAATTCGAAGAAATAGCTTCAAGCAAATTTGTCGGTGAGGGCAAGGAAATTGCCGTTTCATTTTTAGGAAACGATAAAAATAGTGACAGAAGAGTAAAATTTACCGTGGATAACAAAGACTACATTCTTCCCCAAAAAGAAGCATGGGCAAAGGGAGGTATATACTCCGATGGGAATATAGAATTTAATTTCAAGGGACAGATACAGTCTGCCACTTTGAAAATGGATGGGAAAACATTCGAATTAAAAGAAGTCCGATAAGTTGCTTATTATTTTTTCCAACACCCGCCCACCGCATTACCGGTGGGTTTTCTGTTTTTCGCCCTTCAAATCGCCGCAAAAACACCTTGAATTAGCTAAACCCCAAATGTTCGTTTCCATCCATCGTTCCCGTTTTCGCCCGCCGACCAAGGCAAAGTATTAACCCCCTACAAACCAAATAATTAAAACCAAATCCAAAAAGTTACAAACATTAAGCTAAAAAGTGGGAAAAAGTGGGAAAATTTGGAATTATTTATCTAATTTTGTCCCAAATGAAGAGTTTCATCGGCACATACGGATGTAAAATAGACGACAAAGGACGCCTAAAAGTTCCGTCCGCTTTAGTAAAGCAAATGGAGGACTTTGGGGAAGCTCCTTTTGTGGTCAAACGTTCCGTTTTTCAAAATTGTTTGGAAATCTATCCGATGAAACATTGGGAAAAACTGATGGAGAAGATTAACCGGCTCAACCGGTTTGTAAAGAAAAACGCCGATTTTATACGGATGTTTACTGCAGGCGTCAAAACGGTCGAGCTGGATACGTCCGGCAGAATTCAAATTTCTAAAGATTTAATGCTTTTCGCTAATCTAAAAAAAGAAATCGTAATCACCAGCGCCGGAGAACTCTTCGAAGTATGGGACAAAGAAGCCTACGAAGACGTAGTCGCTACTTCCGAAGACGATTTTGCCAAAATAGCCGAAGAAGTCATGGGCAACCTCTCCTTCGCGCCAAATCCTGAAGCCCCAACCAACCCTTAAACCCGAAAAATTATTTTGAAAACACCTGAAAATACAGATCAACAAAACCTCGGTTATTCTGCTGGTCATTCGGCGGGTTATCACAATCCTGTTTTGCTTCGGCAAAGCGTGGACGAGTTAATCACCAACCCCGACGGCGTTTATGTGGATTGCACGTTCGGCGGTGGCGGACACTCCCGCGAAATACTATCCCGCTTGTCCGAGAAAGGAACCCTCTACTCGTTCGACCAAGACAGCGATGCCCTGGCCAATCGCATCGAAGACCCTCGCTTCACCCTGATTAATCAAAACTTCCGATTTTTGGAAAACGCTTTGCTCATGTACGGTCTTACTCAAGTGGACGGTATTTTGGCCGACCTAGGGGTTTCCTCCCACCAGTTTGACGAAGCCGAAAGAGGGTTTTCCATCCGAAGCAATGCCCCTTTGGACATGAGAATGAACGTCATGCAAGGGCTTGACGCCAAAAAGGTCGTCAACGAATACGAAGAAGAGCAGTTGGCGGATCTTTTTTACCATTATGGAGAACTCCGGGAGGCAAGAAAACTCGCCAGAACCATCGTTCATGAGCGTAAAAACAAACCCATCAATACCACAGAAGACTTAAAAAACCTCTTCAGCTTCATCCCTGCCCATAAACAAAACAAGTTTTTTGCTCAGGTGTTCCAAGCCATAAGAATCGAGGTCAACGAAGAACTGGATGTTCTGAAAGAGATGCTTCTGCAAGCTTATAAAATCCTAAAGCCCGGTGGCCGATTGGTGGTCATTTCGTACCACTCTTTGGAAGACCGTCTCGTCAAACGCTTCCTGAAAAACGGAATGTTTGAAGGCGAACCTCAAAGAGACGTCTACGGAAACTATCACAAAGCTTTCGATCTTTTAAAATCCAAAGCCACCATCCCCGACGCACAAGAAATAGAAATCAACTCCCGTGCAAGAAGCGCCAAAATGAGAACAGGAATAAAACTTTAACCCCTAAAAACACAGAAAAACAACCGATTGAAAAAATAACCCCAAGTGGCAAAATCAAAGAAAACATACCAACCCTCAAAAAGTCTTACGTTTAAAGACATCATCAAAGGAAACTTCCTGAACAGGGACGAGTGGAAGGCGCATTACAAATATTTTCTTTTGTTGGCGTTCCTTTTAATTCTGCTGATCTCCAACAACCACTTGGTCAATCGAAAAATCGAACAGATTAACGAACTGAAAGAACAAACGGAAGAATACAAATCGAGGAATGCCTTTGCCCAAAGTCGCCTCATTAAGGTCAAAATGGAATCCGAACTCGGAAAAGAAATGGTTTCCGACTCGTTACTTCCTTTAGAAAGCCATCCTCACAAACTACTGATAAAACTCGATAGTACTGATGCAGAAGCAAAATGATTATACTGTAAAACGGAAGAGAGTACTGGTTTGGAGCTACGTACTGGCAGCGGTCATTCCCTTGACGTTTATCGTTTTCTTGGCACGCATCTACTATGTCCAGCACAACAACGTTGAGGAAATACGCCAGAGTTACATCAGCAAAAACTACCGGGAAGCCACATTAAAAGCCGCTCGGGGCAATCTTTTTGCCTCCGATGGCTCCATCTTGGCTACCACGGTCATGCGGTATGACATCTATTTGGATTTCAAAACCATAAAAGACAGCGCCTACAGCAATAACATCGGGGCTCTTACGGATTCACTAAGCTTAATGTTCGGTAAACCACGAAGTTACTACAGAGCCAAATTCGATGCTCAAAGAGCCAAGAAAAACCAGTATTACTCTTTTATGAAGGGATTGGATTTCGACCAATACGACCGTATCCGAAAATTTCCGCTTTTCAAAAAAGGCAAAAACAGGGGCGGTTTCATCGTCGAAAGAAATTACAAAAGGGAGTTGGCCACCACCGAAATCGGAGCCGGGACAATCGGCATGGACGACCACCGCGGAAAATCAGGTCTGGAACTAGCCTTTTCCAAATACCTCACGGGAAAAGACGGTAAACGGCTGGAACAAAGGGTAAACTCCAGTCAGTGGAAACCCATTGATTATTGGAAGTCTAAAGAACCCGTCGACGGACAAGATGTCTATACGACACTGGATCTTCGCATCCAAGACATTGCTCATTCGGCATTGGAAAAACAACTAATCAAGTTCAACGCGGAGCACGGATGTGTTTTGGTCATGGAGGTTGCCACCGGAAAGGTGCGCGCGATGGTTAACCTGAAAAGAACAGCTCCCGGTACTTACACCGACGTGTACAACTACATTCTAAGAGACCGTATAGAGCCTGGATCAACCTTTAAAACCGTTTCGCTTTTGGCGGCAATGGACGACGGATTTATTGACGAAAACTCAACCGTAGACGTCGGAAACGGAACATGGTCTTACGGCGGACAAAAAATCACGGACGGGCATGGCGGAGGAACCTACGACATCAGCGATGTCTTGGCAAAGTCCAGTAACGTGGGCACAGCCAAAATCATCACCCAGCATTACGGTAAGAAACCCGAAGTTTTCCTCGACCATCTCAGACGGTGGAAAATGATGGACAAAATGGACATCGAGCTTTCCGGCATTGCTGCACCGTTTATCTACACCCCTAAAAGCAAAAAATGGAATACCGCTACCCTCGCTTCCATTTCTTACGGTTATTCCAACGAATTCAGTCTTTTGCAACTGACTACGTTTTACAACGCCATAGCCAATAACGGAACCATGCTCAAGCCTCTTTTCATCGAAAAAATAATGAAAGACGGAAAAACTTTGTACGAGGCTCAGCCAGAGATTATGATTAAAAAAATGGCTTCGGACAATGCCATTAAAATGATGACCAGCGCCTTAACTAAAGCCGTGGAAAAAGGAACCGCCAAAAGCATCTTTACCCCCAACCTCAAAATGGCGGGAAAAACCGGTACGGCACGTTTCGAATACTGGCTTCCCGGTCCGATGAAATACCGCGCCTCCTTTGCGGGATTCTATCCTTCCGACCAACCGAAGTATACTTGTTACGTCATGGTCAGCGAACCCGATGTAAACTTGGGTTTTTACGGGGGAACGGTGGCAGCTCCCGTATTCAAGGAAATTGCAGGAAAAACCTTTCTGAAAACCCCACAAAACATCGAAAAACAAATGCTGGCCGAGAAGAAAACCGACTGGGCCAAAATGACAAAAACCGAAGTTAAAATTCCTTTAAGCCGCGGGGTAATGCCCGGTGTAATAGGGCTCACCGGCAAAAGCGTAATTCCCCAATTTGAAAACGCAGGCTATCGGGTAGAGTACCAAGGCGTCGGTAAAATAAAAGAACAATTCCCTTTGGAAGGCACCCCGATAGGAAAAAGGCAAAAAATTTACCTGAAACTGCAAAATTAAATTTCAAACGAAGAAAAAATAGAAAAAAAATGAATCTTACAGAACTTTTTCAACGGATTCCCACACTGCAAACCCTCGGCCGAATGGATTTGGACGTGAGTGGTTTGGTTTTCGACAGCCGACGCGTGAGCGGAGGGGAAGCCTATGTTGCTGTAAGGGGAACTAAGGCCGACGGGCATACTTTCATCGATGCCGCTATCGAAAAAGGAGCCGTTGCCGTGATCTGCGAAACTCTTCCGGAACATCGGAAGGACAGTGTAACCTACATCCAGGTAAAAGATGCCTCTAAAGCGCTGGGGCAACTGGCTTCCAATTTTTACCACAACCCTTCGGAAAAACTGGCCTTAGTCGGGGTGACTGGTACCAACGGAAAGACCTCTGTTTGCACTCTTCTTTTTGATGTTTTCCAAGAAATGGGATTTCGTTGCGCTTTAATTTCCACGGTGGAATACCGCATTGCGGATCAAGTATTTCCATCAACACATACCACGCCCGACGTGGTGAGAATCAACGAAATTCTCGCCGAAGCCCTCGAGCAAGGCTGCGACTACGCCTTCATGGAAGTCAGCTCGCACGGCATTGACCAAAATCGCACGGAAGGGCTCTGCTTCCGTGTTGCCGGGTTTACCAATATTACGCACGATCATTTGGACTATCATCAGTCGTTCGAGCATTACCTTAAAACCAAAAAACGTTTTTTTGACACCTTAGATGCTTCCGCGGTGGCCGTTACCAATACCGACGACAAAAACGGCTCTATCATGCTCCAAAACACCAAAGCCCGCAAAGTTTCGTATGCCATGAAAGCTTTGGCGGACTACCACGGAAAAGTTTTGGAAGCCGATTTCAACGGAATGTTACTGAATTTTAACGGAAAAGAATTTTGGACAACCCTCACCGGAAAATTTAATGCCTCTAACCTTTTGCTGGTTTTCGCCATCGCTTCCCAACTGGGCTTCGACGAAAGTGAGGTAATCTGCGCCCTATCGAGGCTCCGACGGGTAAACGGAAGATTTGAAACCCTTAAATCTCCCGGCGGAATTTTCTTCGTCGTCGATTACGCCCATACCCCGGACGCATTAGAGAACGTTTTGGACAGCATTAACGAAATCCGAACCAAAAACGAAAGACTCATCACCGTATTTGGATGTGGTGGCGACCGGGACCACGCCAAACGACCCGAAATGGGCAAGATTGCGACCCGAAAATCCACGTTGGCCGTCCTTACCTCCGACAATCCTCGGAGCGAAAATCCTTCGGCCATCATCAAAGAAATCGAACAGGGAATCGAACCTCAGTATTTCAGCAAATACACCGCCATTCCCGACCGAAAAGAAGCCATTAAAATGGCCATTAAGTTCGCCGAACCCAAAGACATTATACTGGTGGCAGGAAAAGGACACGAAACCTATCAGGAAATCGAGGGACAGCGCCACCATTTTGACGACCGAGAGGTCATTCAGGAACTTTTAACATTAATGGGAAAATAATATGCTTTACTATCTTTATCAATACCTTACTTCTCAAGGCATCGACATACCGGGGCTCAATCTTTTGAGGTACATTTCTTTCAGGGCAGCCATCGCCGTGCTTATGTCGCTGACCATCGCCCTTGTGTACGGAAAAAAAATCATCAATTTGCTTCGTCGCAGGCAAATGGGTGAACTGGTTCGGGATTTGGGCTTGGACGGGCAGAAACAAAAAGAAGGCACCCCTACCATGGGAGGACTGATTATCATTTTGGCCACTCTTATTCCCGTACTGCTTTTTACTCAGGTATTCAATGTGTATATCCTTCTGCTCATCATTTCGGTGGTATGGATGGGAGCCATCGGCTTTATTGACGATTATCTAAAAAAAATAAAGAAAAACAAAGACGGATTAAGCGGAAAGTTTAAAGTTATCGGTCAAGTCGGTTTAGGACTTATCGTGGGAGTTACAATGTTTTTTCACTCCGATATTGTGGTT
Source organism: Bergeyella anatis (assembly GCF_036016955.1). Classification (NCBI taxonomy): domain Bacteria; kingdom Pseudomonadati; phylum Bacteroidota; class Flavobacteriia; order Flavobacteriales; family Weeksellaceae; genus Bergeyella; species Bergeyella anatis. Next base: position 70,430 of record NZ_JAYWXI010000002.1, read on the forward strand.
AAAAGAAAGTATGCGGACGCCAATGTGGTAAACCGAAACAACGTGGAGCAAAACTTCATGCCGACGGAAAAATCAACAGTTTCGACCGTTCCCTTCGTAAAAAACAACGAATTCGATTACGGCGGTTTGTTGTTTTGGATGGAAGACGTCCAAGCCGAAGAATGGGCCTGGTTGGTTTTTATCCCTATTGTTATTTTCATTGTAACGGCCGTTTCTAACGGTGCGAATATCACCGACGGTATCGATGGCCTTGCCGCCGGAACCAGTGCCGTTATCCTATTGACGCTTGCTTTCTTTGCCTACGTTTCCGGTAATATGATTTTTGCGGACTACCTCAACATCATGTTCCTTCCCAATATGGGAGAAACCACCATTTTTGCCGTCGCAATGGTGGGAGCCGTTATCGGTTTCTTTTGGTACAACACCTACCCTGCCCAAGTTTTCATGGGGGATACGGGGAGTTTGATGTTGGGAGGCGTTATTGCCGTATTGGCGATTATCCTTCGTAAAGAATTATTAATCCCTCTGCTTTGCGGTATTTTCCTGATCGAAAACATTTCGGTCATGCTTCAGGTGGCGGTTTTTAAATACCGGAAAAAACGGTTCGGTCTCGAATACGCCCAAACCCACAGGCTTTTCAAGATGTCGCCGCTTCATCACCACTACCAAAAAAGCGGTTACCACGAAAGTAAAATTGTAAATCGGATGATCATTATCGGAGTCATGCTGGCCATCGTTTGTCTGATCACCTTGAAAATAAGATAGTTTAGAAGCCCATTCAAAAAAAAATAAAGAATTATGAAAATCGTAGTTTTAGGAGGAGGAGAAAGCGGTGTAGGTGCTGCCTATTTGGCAAAAGCCAAAGGAATGGACGTGTTTCTTTCCGACCGTGGGGCCATCCGTGAAAACTATAAAAATCAACTTATTGAGTACGGCATTGCTTTCGAAGAAGGTTGCCACAGCGAAGCTGAAATTCTTGAAGCCGATTGGGTGGTAAAAAGCCCGGGAATCCCAAAAAAAGCGGATATCATCCAAAAAATCCAAGCGAAAGGCATCCGTCTATCTTCGGAAATCGAATTCGCTTCGGAATTTACCGAGGCTAAAATCATCGCCATTACGGGAAGCAACGGAAAGACGACCACGACTTCCCTGATTTACCATATTTTGAAAAATGACGGGCTTAATGTCGGCTTGGGAGGCAACATCGGAAAAAGTTTCGCCAAACAAGTCGCCGATCATCATTACGATTACTATGTCCTGGAGGTTAGCTCATTCCAACTGGATGACATTCAAAACTTTCGTCCGTACATTTCCTTGCTGCTTAACCTCAGCCAAGACCATTTGGATCAGTACAACTACGACTACGAAGCGTATGCTTTGGCTAAATTCCGAATTACCGAAAATCAGGAAAACGATAATTTCTTCATCTACAACAAAGACGACGAAATGAGCCGGCACCTTCTAAAACGACTGTCTGTACGGGCTACCACCCTTCCTTTTTCCCTAAAGGAGCGTCCGGCACAAGGCGGGTACGCTGACGAAGAAAAAATCTTCGTCAAATTGAAAGAAGAATTCTCAATGAAGATTGAAGACCTCTCTCTCATCGGCAAACACAATGTCGCCAACAGTCTTGCCGCTTCCATCGCTGGTAAAATACTCAACATCAGCAACGAAAGCATAAGAAATTCCCTTATGACCTTTCAGGCGGTAGAACACCGTTTGGAAGAAGTGGCTCAGATTAACGGTGTGCGTTACATCAACGACAGTAAAGCCACCAACGTCAATGCCACCTATTATGCATTGGAAAGCATGACTACCCCCACGGTATGGATTGTCGGAGGTGTAGATAAAGGCAACGATTATTCGGAAATTGAAAATTTGGTCAAGCGGAAAGTCAAAGCCATTGTCTGCTTAGGTTTGGATAATCAAAAAATCGTCGATTATTTCAAGGATAAGAAAGAACTCCTCTATGAAGCTTCCAGCATGGAGGAAGCCGTAAGACAATGCAGCGATTTGGCCGAAACAGGCGACACGGTTTTGTTGTCTCCTTGTTGCGCAAGTTTCGACTTATTCAAAAATTACGAAGACCGTGGAGAAAAATTCAAGGCGGAAGTAAACAAACTCAAGCCATAAACCAAGGAAAGCCGGTGTAAAAATGAACGAACAAAACAAAGAACATAAATTTGAATATCTAAAAGGAGATAACGTCCTATGGATCGCGATTATCACCATCTCGATATTTTCCATCTTTCCCGTCTATTCGGCGAGTTCCAATTTGGAGTACATCGTCAATACGGGAACCACCACCAGCCACCTGCTGAAACATTCTTTTTTTGTCATCATCGGTCTTACCGTCATGCGAAGCGTCAGCTTCATAAAATACCACGCCATCGGTAAACTAAGCAGTATTTTGCTTTTGGTTTGCATTGCTCTGTTGGTCTACACGGCTTTTACCGGCCAAACCATCGACGGAGCCAGCGCCTCACGATGGATGAAAATCCCCGGAACGCCCATTTCGTTCCAGCCCTCGACCTTTGCCTTCCTTACGCTGATCATTTATCTGTGTCGTTATCTGCAAAAAACCATAAAAAAAAGGAAAACGCCATTGGAAAATATTTTTTTCATTTTTGTTCCTATTTTGGTGGTTTTTATGCTGGTGGCCAAAGATAACGGATCTACGGCTCTGATGATCTTAATCGTGTCCATCATTGTTTTGGTCATCGGACAGTTGGATTGGCGGTATATTGCAGGTTTTATCTCCACCTCCTTGGTGGCAGGGGTTTTATTTATTTTAATTGCTCTTAACACCAACCTCATCGGAGGCAACAGGGTGCATACTTGGATGAGCCGGATGGAAACCTTTACGGCAGCGAAAACCAATGCCAGCGATATTGACAGCGAAGCCATGAAAACCAAAAACTATCAAGTCATGCAGGCCAAAGCGGCCATCGTTCACGGCGGGCTAAGCGGTCAAGGACCTGGGAAAAGTGCATTGAAGCAAATGCTTCCCCAATCGGCATCGGATTTTATTTTTGCCATTATCATCGAGGAGTACGGATTATTAGGGGCAGGGTTTCTTCTTTTTTTCTACCTTCTCATTCTTTACCGAACCATTATCATTGCTAATAAAATTCCTCACTTTTTCGGTTCTTTGCTGGTGCTTGCCATGGGAGTAATGATTTTTGTGCAATTGGCGGTCAATATAGCCGTAGCCGTTAATCTCATTCCCGTTACCGGGCAACCGCTTCCGTTGATTAGTTACGGGGGAACATCTATGCTGGTTACCTACATCCAGTTGGGACTGATCCTAAGCGTGAGTTCCCAAATCCAGATCTATGACGAGGAAGGCATTGGTAAAAAACAAAGCATTGATGAAATAAACGATATTGCCTAAAAAAACACAAAAAGATGAATAAAAAACTTAAAGTTTTGATGAGCGGCGGCGGTACGGGAGGGCATATCTTTCCGGCCATTGCCATTGCCGACGAAATCCGCAGACGGTTTCCCGATGCAGAATTTTTATTCATCGGAGCCAACGGAAAAATGGAAATGGAAAAAGTGCCGCAATCGGGATACCCCATTGAAGGTTTGTCGATTTCCGGATTTGACCGGGGCAGGCTTTTGGCAAACCTCAAGTTGCCTTTCAAACTGATTGGCAGCTTGCGCAGAGCCCAAAAACTTATCAAGGCTTTCAAGCCTGATTTTGCCGTCGGAACCGGAGGCTTTGCCAGCGGACCCGCTTTGTATGCAGCAGCGCAATTGGGGGTTCCTACCTTCATACAAGAGCAAAACGCTCATGCCGGCATGACCAATAAAATTTTGGGTCGAAAAGCCAAAGCGGTATTTACGGCTTATCCCGATGTAGCCGGGTTCGAAAAAACAAAGATAAAATTCTTGGGGAATCCCATACGGCAAGCCATGATTGAAGGACGACAAGAAACCGCATCTGCCAAAGCACAACTCGGACTTAACCGAGACAAACTCACCATCCTTTCGGTGGGAGGTTCATTGGGATCCAGAACGCTTAACAACAGCTGGAAAGAAAACATCGACCGTCTCATTGCGAAAGACTACCAACTGATTTGGCAAACCGGAAAAAACGATTACGAAGAAATCACCACCCAATGGGCTAAACAACGAGCCGAACCTCTTCCGGAAACCATACAAATTAAGGAATTCATCGCGGATATGCCGTTGTACTATTCCGCCGCGGATCTCATCGTCTCCCGGGCAGGGGCCATTGCCATTTCGGAGCTTGCCGTAGCACAAAAGCCGGTGATTTTGGTTCCGTTTCCTTTCGCGGCCGAAGACCATCAGAGTGTCAATGCCCAAAGGCTGGTGGAGCGGAATGCCGCCAAAATGGTAAAAGACCACGAAATGAAAGACCGTTTTTGGGAAGTTCTTTCGGAGTTGGGTCTTCGTCCTGAACTACGGGAGGAAATGTCGCAAAACATCGCTTTTTTTGCCAAACCCGAAGCGGCCAAACACATCGTTGACGAACTGTTAAAAACGATAGGAATCCCATCCGATAATATAAAAACGAATCTGAAATGAATAACATAACCACTTACAAAAGCTTTTTCTTCGTAGGCATCGGCGGCATTGGAATGAGTGCTTTGGCTCGATACTTTCATGCTTCCGGCAAAAAAGTTTCCGGTTATGATAAAACGCCGACCAAACTCACGCAAGCCCTGCAAAGCGAAGGGATTGAAATTACTTTTGAAGACCGTATTGATGAGCGTATTTCCCGTCTATCCGCCGAGGACACTTTGGTGGTTTACACCCCAGCCATCAAAACGCTCTCGCTTTTGGACTATTTCCATCAAAACGGATTTACCGTCCTTAAACGGGCTAAAGTGCTCGGTTTGATTACAGAAAATACCGTTTGTTTGGCTATTGCGGGAACGCACGGAAAAACCACAACCTCCACATTGGTTGCCCACCTCTGCAAAGAAGCCGACCTTCCTTTTTCTTGTTTTTTAGGAGGACTGTCGGAGAACTTCAAATCCAATTTTCTCTATAACGGAGAACACTATTCCGTTCTGGAGGCTGATGAATACGACCGTAGTTTTCTTAATCTTTCTCCCGACTGGGCCATCATCACGTCTAACGATGCCGACCATTTGGACATCTATGGTGATGTAGCCACTATCAAAGAAGGCTTTAACGAATTTGCAGGTTTGGTTAATGACGACCGCCAGATTTTCGTGAGAAAAGGCATCGACATCGGACGCCCTTGCAAAACCTACGCCGTCAATGAGAAAGCCGACTATTTTTCGGACAATATCCGCATGGAAGGCGATACCATACGGTTTGATTTTCATGATTCTTCGGAAAACGAACCCATTGGCTTCCAATGGGAAATTCCCGGCATCCATAACGTGGAAAATGCCACGGCTGCCATTGCTTTGCTTCATAATTTAGGTGTGGATTACAACCGTCTAAAAGAAGGTATAGCCTCTTTCAAGGGCATTAAAAGACGGTACACGAAGCACCGTTTCCGTAGCGGTAAGATTTATATCGACGACTACGCCCATCACCCGACCGAACTGGACGCCGTCATCGGATCGATTAGGACATTTTATCCCGACCGAAAGCTCCTTGTGGCTTTCCAGCCCCATTTGTTCAGCCGGACAAGGGATTTTGCTCAAGGATTTGCCCAAAGCTTGGAAAAAGCAGACCATCTTATTTTGTTGAATATTTACCCTGCAAGAGAACTTCAAGAGCATTTCCCCGAGGTAACCTCCGAATGGCTGTCGGAAAAAATAAATCTCGAAAACAAAACCGTATGCTCTTTGGAGCAGGCTTTAGAACAGATTAAAAACCAAACCTTCGACATTCTCCTCACCGTAGGAGCCGGGAATATAGACACTCTCTACGACCCGATTAAGGCTTGGCTTGAAAACGAATAAAAATGCAATAGGAACGATCTTTCAGATGAAGAACAAGTGGAGAATACTTAAAATACTGATAACGCTAATCCTTTTCGGGTTTTTGTTGAATTTTTCGTTAAAACGATTCAGCAATAGCCGAATGGATAAAATCTCCGTACGGATGATTGACCCCGAAAACGAGGAAAAGGTCTACTTTATTGACGAAAAAAACGTTATCGATTTTGTTAAAAAAGCCAATCCGTCCGGACGCATTGGCGACATCGATATTCCCAATCTGGAAAGAGAAATCCATCGTTTTCCTTCGGTAGACAGCGCCAATGTTTTTCTTAATCTCAATGGCGATCTTAATATCAACATCGTTCAACGGATTCCCGCTTTTCGATTGCACAAAAACGGAGAAAATTTCTACGTTGACACCAAAGGCGAAGAATTCCCCATCTCCAAAATCTATTCCCATCCGGTTATGCTGGTTTCGGGAGAGATTCCCAGAGACGAATACCTCCCTTTGATCGAATTGGTCAACCGAATCAAGAAAGACGATTTTTACAAAAATTATTTCATCGGTATTTCCAAAGAAAAAGGAAGCTATCATCTGCTTACCAACGACGGTCATTTCAAGGTGGAAATCGGAAAATTGGAAAAAATAGATTTTAAGCTCAAAGGATTCAAAGAGTTCGTCAAACGCTTTTTGGCTTATCAAAACCCCGAGAAATACAACAAAATCTCCGTGCGGTTCGATAACCAAATCGTTACCACACTCAATCCTCACTACAAGGCCAACGACAGCATCCTTTCTTCAAGGAAAAAAGACTTGGAGAAAAATAAGGAAACCCTCGAGGCCCAAGCGGTTTCCACTCCACCAAAAACGGAACGATAACGAATAAACGAAAAAAAATAATTATATTTAAATAACAATCAAATCAAAATAAAATGCAAAATCAAGAGTATTCAGTAGGACTGGACATCGGGACAACCAAAATTGTCGCCATTGTCGGCCGCCGTAATTCTCATGGTAAAATTGATGTGATGGGGGTAGGGAGAGCCAAAAGTCTTGGCGTTCACAAAGGGATTGTCAATAACATCGCCCAAACCATCACCTCCATAAAGACAGCCGTAGAGGAAGCCCAAAAAAGTGCAGGGGTTCCTATACGGAAAGTTACCGTGGGGATAGCGGGCAAGCATATCCGGTCGTTGCAACATTCCGACTACATCATGCGGAACAATCCCGACCAATACATCACCGAGGAAGACATCGAATTGTTAAAAGACCAAGTGAAAAAGCTGGTAATGCTTCCCGGAGAAGAGATTATACACGTTTTGCCTCAGGAATACAAAGTGGATTCTGAAGGCGAAATACAAGAACCTAAAGGCATGCACGGCAAAAGGCTGGAGGCCAATTTTCACGTGGTGGTGGGTCAGATGGCCAGTATTCGCAACATTGCCCGATGCGTTCGGGAGGCCGGTCTTGAAATGGAGGCCCTCACTCTTGAGCCCTTAGCGTCATCCGAAGCTGTTCTTACCAAAGAAGAGAAAGAAGCCGGCGTGGCTATCGTAGACATCGGAGGCGGTACGACCGACATTGCCATCTTCAAGGACAATATCATCCGTCATACCTGCGTCATTCCTTATGGCGGAGGGATTATTACCGAGGACATCAAAGAAGGGTGCTCCATTATCGAAAAACACGCCGAACAACTTAAGGTAAAATTTGGTTCGGCAGTGCCCGAAATGGAAAAAGACAGTGCCTTTGTAACCATCCCCGGCCTTCACAACCGGCCGGATAAAGAGATTTCCGTTAAAATGCTTGCTCAGATTATCAATGCCCGGATAGAGGAAATTCTCGACATGGTCAATACGGAATTAAAAGCCTACGGTGCTTTCGAGCAAAAAAAGAAACTCATTGCGGGCATGGTGCTTACCGGAGGAGGTTCCAACCTGAAGCATATTCGTCAATTGGCCAATTATCATACCGGTTTCGACAGCCGTTTGGGGTACGCCAATGAATACGTCTCCAACGACAAAAACCAGTTTCTGAAAGGCCCCGAATACGCGACATCCATAGGGCTTTTGATGGAAAGTTTGAAAATCAGGGACAAGAAACCGCTGGCTGAAGAACCCAAACCGATCGAAACACCAACCAATACCGCCGACGAACAACCTTTGGTGGAGAAGACACAAGAGGACACGATTGAGAATCGCGTTTCGGTATCGGAAGAAGCCAACAAGCCAAAGAACAAGCTGACCCTTGGCCAAAAAATTATGGAAAGCTTAAAGAAATTTTTTGAAGAATCAGAAGAAGAAAACTAAAAAAATACAATAGATATGGAAAATACAAGTTCACAGGGGTTTACCTTCGATTTACCTAAAGGCAACTCCTCCATTATAAAAGTAATTGGTGTCGGTGGTGGCGGTAACAACGCCCTGATGCATATGTACGAAAAAGGAATCCACGGGGTGGACTTCATTATCTGCAATACCGATGCTCAAACATTGGATAACAACCCCGTCGCCAACAAGGTGCAACTAGGAGTCTCGACCACCGAAGGCTTAGGGGCGGGAGCCGATCCTGAAGTTGGTGAAAAAGCGGCTATCGAAAGTATTGACGACATTAAAGCCTCTTTGGGGCAAAACACCAAAATGGTTTTCATCACTGCCGGGATGGGTGGTGGTACGGGAACCGGTGCGGCTCCTGTAATTGCCAAAATCGCCAAGGAAATGGGAATTCTTACGGTGGGTATCGTTACGGTTCCTTTCAGTTTTGAAGGTCGACGGAGGCTGGATCAAGCGGACGCGGGATTGGAAAAACTAAGAAACAACGTTGACTCGCTGATTGTCATCAACAACGACAAACTTCGTCAACAATTCGGAAACCTCGGGTTCAAGCAGGGCTTTGCCAAAGCCGACGAAGTATTGACCAATGCCGCCAAAGGAATGGCCGAGGTCATTACCGCTCCTTTCACGATTAACATCGACTTCCGTGACGCCAAGTCCGTTCTCCAAAACTCCGGAACCGCCTTGATGTCCACCGGAATTGCTACCGGAGAAAAACGAGCCGAAGAAGCCGTGAAGCGGGCTTTGGATTCCCCTCTACTGAACGACAATAAAATCACGGGAGCTAAAGACGTGCTTCTTCTCATCCAGTCTGGAAGCGATGAAAAAGCCGAAGCTACCATGGATGAAATTGGTCTGATTAACGACTACATTCAGCAAGAAGCTGGCAATACCGCCAACATTATCTTCGGGGTTGGTACCGATGACGAATTGGGCGATGCCATCAAAGTTTTGGTTATTGCTACGGGCTTTGCCAAGGAGGATAAAATACACACCGGCATTACCGAGAAGATAAAATACACGCTGGACCAGCCTCTCAACGAGACCAAAGAATCGCCTTTTAAGACCAAAGCAGAAAGAGAAGAAATCAACCAAGCCGCCTCGGGAAAAAACGTATTCCGATTGGATGACGACGAGGATTTGAACGATCCTACCCCTCAGTTTGCCGTAAAAACAACCGAAAAATCGATCAAAGCCGAAACCGCCATCGCGGCAGAAAGTTTTGCACCGAATACCGAAGAAACAGCCTTTGCGGACTATTCTTCTCAGGAGCCCGATTTGTTTTCTTACGGAGATTTTGAGGACGACTTAGAAGCCCAATCTTTCAGTTTTGAGACTGAAGCGATTGAGCCCTTAGCCGAAGAAAAAAACGAAGAAAAATCCTATTTTTCGGAAGAAAAACCTGTTGAATTCAACTTCGTTCTCAACGAAAAACCTAAGGAAGACCTTCAAACACTTCCCAAGGAAGAACCCGTTGAAAAATTCGTTGCCGATACTCCCGTAAATACCGTGGAGGAAGTGAGACCTTCCCTCTTCCAAACGCAGGAAAGTGCCTTGACCGAAACGGCCGGTACCACCAAAGAGGAAGAGACGTTTACTTACGTGAGTAAACCCTCCAACAGCGAAAAAGTAAACGAAAGAAGAAACAAACTAAAAGAGTTCAACTCGCGTTACCAAGTCTTCGATGAAGCCGACGATTTCGAAAACGTTCCTGCTTTCCGAAGAAAAAATATCGCCATCAACGACTATACGGCTTCCGAGCAGAACATCAGCAGTTTTCTCTCCGAAAAAGAAGGACGGATGGAATTAAAGGAAAACCGTTTTCTGAATAAAGACGTAGACTAAATCCAATTAAAATGAGCTTAGAAAACACCATCAACGAAGCGATAAAAAGTGCCATGCGCGAAAAAGACAAAGTGGCACTCGATGCATTGCGTGCCGTAAAGTCCCAAATTCTTCTCCTTAAAACCGAAGCCCGAGAAGCGGAGGTTTCTGCGGAGCAAGAGATGGCCATTCTGCAAAGAATGATCAAACAAAGAAAGGATTCCATGGCACAGTTTTCCGCCCAAGGTCGAGACGATTTGGCCGAAGTGGAAGAAGCCCAGATGAAAGTCATCGAACGTTTCCTTCCGAAACAATTAAGCAGTGAGGAACTGGAAGCCGAGATAAAAAAAATCATCGAACAAACGGGGGCTCAAGGCCTTAAAGAAATCGGAAAAGTCATGGGGGGTTGCTTCCAAAGCATTGGCAGGCCAATCCGATGGCAAAAGCATCTCCGAAATGGCTAAAAAACTATTGGCCTAATTGCTCTCAGGGGTTAGGACATCCCAACCCCATGAATAAAAGGATATTCAACCTTTGCATATCGATTTGATTGAAAACCTGATGCCCTCGTTGGCGTCGGGTTTTTCTTTTTCCGTCATTTTGTCCGTTATCTTGGTTTGGAACACTTTTTACTCTTTTCCTGAAGATTAAAATAATTGATTAAATTTGAAACTTTAATTTCCAACTTAAAAAAAAATTGATATGTATCCAGCAGAATTAGTCTTGCCGATGAAGGCTGAACTTACCGATAAAGGTTTTCAGGATTTGACCACAGCAGAAGCCGTTAACCAAGCATTAAAACAACCCGGAACTACACTGGTCATGGTAAATTCCGTTTGCGGTTGTGCCGCAGGAGCCGCCAGACCCGGTGTGGTTTATTCCCTTACGGGCGATAAAAAACCGGATCATCTCGTAACCGTATTTGCCGGTTTCGATATGGACGCCGTTGCCGAAGCAAGGAAACACATGGCACCATTCCCACCGAGTTCGCCTTGCGTGGCTTTGTTTAAAGACGGCGAATTGGTGCACATGCTCGAAAGACACCACATCGAAGGAAATCCTGCGGGAGCCATTGCCGCCAACCTCCAGGCCGCCTACGACGAATATTGCTAAAATTGAATATTATACACCAAAAACGCCCCGTTCAAATGAACGGGGCGTTTTCATTTCTACCAAACCGAGATTATTTCTGCATAAAATAATTATAGTAAGAACATTGTCCCATCAGCTTTCTGCTCGTTTCGGTATCGGCATAATTTTGCTTTAGCTCGGTAAAATAGGTTCGGTAGTTACCGTTTTTGGCGGCCGCCAGTTTTTGCTCGAACTTCGACTGCTTTTCTTCCCAATCCGAAGCACTGTAATCGTATTCCTGAGGTTGGCTTGCTTCCCATTGATAATATTTACCCTGTTCCGCACTTGCCATTTGGAAAAGAAGCCTCGCTTTAACTTCTCTATCGGTTGTATTATCCAATGCTTTTTTATAATACCCGATAATTTTGTCGAAATCGTTAGAGGCTATACGAATCGGAAAAGACTTGTAATAAAGCTCCGAGGAAAAGATATTCAGCTCCGAAAAATCGTATTTCCCTCCGTTAGAGTTATCGATATCTGCCACAAAATAATGGCGGTAATACCCCAAAATAGATGTATTATACAATAAATTTCCGATGAGCTGATTGGCCTGCGCCGCTTTCGCAGTATTTCCACGACCTGTCTTTTCAAGCTCCAAAGCCGCTTCTGCCAGCTCCTTTTTGTTCATATTGGGTTTGATGAACGGATAATCCTTAATAAAAGATTCGGCTCTCATCGACTCGCTTTCAGGACTTTGGAAGCTTTCCCAAACATTATGCCCGAATACCAATGGCGAAATCCCCCGATAACCGTTATACCCCTCCACAACCAAACGGTTTTGCTCGTAGTCGTAGCGAGGTATGCCTTGGAAATTATTCACTTTATTATAATAGGCCAACGCTTTATCAAAATGAGCCAATCGCATTTGGTGATCCCCGTAAAGAACATTGAAAAAGTTAGCCGTATCGCCTCCCGTATCAATATTTTTGGCCACTACCTTGCGCTCGAAAAGGGTTTTATCCTTCCGAAGGTAAAACGATTCTACCGCGCTTACCAAATCCATATCCAAACTGTATTGCAAGTCGGACAAACGATTGTTCATAAGGAAAGATTTGCCGTGTTCACCTTGAAGGAAATAACGGTTGGCCAAAATATCAACAATAAAATCCGATACGGTTGAGGTTTTATTCTTTCCCGATAACTCTTCTACCAACTCCGGATACGTTTTAATCATATGATTTTCGAATGCCTCGTCAATTCTTGGGCGGGAAAGAATAGCATTAAGCAAATTCATACGGCTGATTTGAGCCAAATAAGCCCGATCCTGTGTTTGTATGGTTTTCAAGACGGCTTCACTGCCTTGGTAATCCTTTTGCAAAAACTTAAGGTACGATTGCGAAATTCGCCAGTAAGGATCCTCGGACTGATCGGCCACCTTCTCGGCAAAGCGTTCCAACGCCTCAATTTGCTCCCCCAAAAGAGACCGCTGTTGCTCGGTGGAAACCGACAAAGGCAACCGATTGGGATGATTTAAAAGCGTCTTGTCCGACAAAGCCTCTCCCTCCTCCGCAGAAACCACGCTCTCCACCGAATCGCTGCCACCAAAAATAGACTTGAAAAAAGCAACCACCTTATCCCAAAACGACAACTCTTTTTTCACTGCGGACTTTCGAACACCTGACGGAGCTTTCGGAACATCGGGAGCCGTCTTAGCCGCCTCACCATCGGTATCGGCATAGTAATCGTAAGGTAAATAAAGGCGTTCCAACTCGTTAATCGCTCTGGCTTGAAGCACTTTAAGAACTTCCGCATTGGGATTGATGGCGTAAATTTTTTCCATCATCGAAAACGGATTATTAAACCCCTGATACCCCAAAAGGAAATAGGCCATAACCTTTTCCTCGTCGTTTTGAGCCCGAGAAAGTAAATCCTCAAACGCTTTTTCGTCGGAAAGCTTTATCGAAACATAAGCCGTCTGTTTTCTAGACTTGGTATGGATGAAGACCTGAAAGAAATTCCAGTTAGCCTCCTGCTTTTGCCCCAATCCCCGCTGCGCTCCAGCCATTTGTTCCAACGCCATGTAATACACGGCATTCTTCAATCCCACAGGTTCCACATAGGTTCGGAAAGCCTCTACCGCTTGCTCGTAATTCCGGTTATAATGTTCGAAACGAACCATCTGATAAGCATACCTCAGACGGATGTCCTTGTTCTGCGTAGCTGCATAAAGTGCCTTTAGATTCGAAAGCGTTGCCGAATAATCCAATACCGAAGCCAAGCGGTACTTTGGTTCCTCGTACAGAAAATAAGAGTCCTCCTCTTCCGAAATCTTATTGATCCTGAGGTTTTCCATCTTTTTAGCCTCGATCAGATAATCCAAACCTTCTCTGTAGGTGTCGTAATTGCCCAATTTACGAAGAGTCTTGTCTCCGCTTCGATTAGCCTGTTTAAAAGCCTCCAAATCCGCCATGGGAAGTTCATAGACCAAACGTTTGACTTCATCCCCGCTCAGCTTATTTTGAAAAAAACGACACCACAATTCGAGATTATCGTCCGGCAAAACGACGGCAGGATCCTCGTAAAACGCCGAAGAATAAGACAAAAGAAAGGGCGTAAACGACTTGTCGGCCACAATGGTTTGGGTAAAAAGGTTAAAATACCCCTCATCCGGCTCGTACCACGCGCAAGCTTTAGCCCCTTGAAACCCCAAAAAACACCACATCCCCAAGGAAACAATAATTTTTTTCATCTTTTATTTGATTCTGTTGTTTATAAATTCATGATCCAAATGGTAGTAAACCACCCGGTAGGATCCCAGTTTCCGGTTTAAAAAAGCGGTTACCTCTGCCAATTGTTCCTCGGAAACTTCTTCCACCTTGATTTTAAACCCTTTATTAAGAAAATAGCCGAAATAAAAACCGTCTCTCGTTACCACCGCCTCATCCGCCGAGGTTTTCCTCAGCCCCTCGGCATACAAATCGTTAACCTTAAGGGCATTAATAAGCTTATGACGACCAAGGTGATTGGTCACGATTCCCCAAGAGTAGATGGGAAGAGCAATATCCATATTCTTAACAGGATAACGGTCGACCGAGGCCAGGTAATTTTTGAGCAAAGCCACATCCAAAATGGAATTTCGTTCCGTAGCCTCCAAAGGCGATGACGTGGAATAACACATCAAATAAACCTTATCCACCGGAGGAACCCCCATCACCTTACGATCTCGAACCTGATGAAGCCTCAATGTAGAACTCACCTTCACCGAAGAAATTCGTTTAAGCTCTTTCAGAAAAAAGAAAAAATTATCCCGGGTCGAAGCCGTCCAGTCGCAATCAATTTGGATTTCAGGAAATGCCCCGCCTCCAAAAGAAACCTGCCGCTGTTTAATTTGCTGAAACGTCCATGCAGCAAGAGAAGCCGCCTCTCCCTCAGACACCCCAAAAAAAGTACGGTTCGTAATGAATACCGTAGGTACAACAATCTTCCCGTTCGGCACTTTATTTTCTTTAACAATAATCGGAGCCAAAGCCTGCGCCTGACCGTCCACCTTATCCACATCGAAATAACGAACATAAAAAGGTTCCAAAGGAGCTGCCTCCAGCGCTTTCTTCTCGGTTTCGTCCAAACGAAACACCGTACGCCAATAATAATACGTGTACGGAGGGTTTTCTCGATTCCCGCACCCCAATAAACCAAACAACCCAACCAGCCATAAAATATGCAGACACTTTCTCATCCTATCCACTTCTTAAAAAAACTAAAATCTTCTCGCCACAGCCATCTTATGCGCCATGAGTGAGGAAATATTCTTGGCTTTATACACGGCCATTTCCGCCACCTCTCCCGTAAAATTTTCCCGAACCGTTTGCGTCCAAAGGTAAAGCCAATGTTCAAAATGAGCTTTTTCCATCGCCCGCTGTTCATTAAGCGGAAAGTGTGCCGCCATGGGATTCCCCTTGTAAGCCGTACGCCCAAAAAGAAGCGTTTCCCAAAAATCATACATCTTCGGAAGATGATGCTCCCAATCCACCTTGGCAATTTCGGTAAAGAAAAAACCAATGGTGGCATCCCGCTCCACTTTACGGTAAAAAGTGTTCACCAAAAATTCAATATCCTGTCTTGTTTCTAACGTTTTCATTCCAAACAAATATACATAATTATGAGATTCCCCGCACTTTGATTTTTTCGTTTACTTTTGCAACATCTTTTAATAATGCCGAGAAAATGGATATTGACTTCTACAAATCCCAAGCCATCCAAAAGCAAAAAGAGCACAAAAAATTTCTTGAAGGCCTGAAGAAAAAGCCGCCCAAAAACCTGGATTATCTTACCCAAGATACCCATGAAGAAGTTTTTGATAGCATCAGCTGCCTCCAATGCGCCAACTGCTGTAAAACCACCGGCCCCCTATACACCGAAAAAGACATCGAAAGAATCGCCAAATTCCTACGGATGAAGCCAGCAGAATTCGAGGCTAAATTCTTGAAAACCGATGAAGATCAAGATAAAGTGCTCCAATCCCTGCCTTGTTTTTTCCTTAATGAGGATCATACTTGCAGCATCTACGACGTGCGCCCAAAAGCCTGCCGCGAATACCCGCACACCGACCGAAAAAAAATCTATCAAATCAATGCCTTAACGCTAAAAAACACTCTAATCTGCCCGGCAGCCTTCCTTTTCGTTGAAAAACTTCAAGAAAAAATACAAAAATAGAAAGCATTGGTAACCAATGCTTTCTACTCCTTTCACTTTACTTTTATCCCCTAAATCGCCGGGGCGGCTTTAGCTTTATCTGCTTATGCATGAGGAATTTATACCACTCCCTGAGCCAGCATCGCTTCCGCAACTTTTACGAAGCCCGCGATATTAGCCCCCTTCACGTAGTTCACATATCCGTCCTCTTCTAAACCATAATCCCGGCAAGCTTTATGAATCCCAATCATGATTTCCTTCAAACGAGCATCCACCTCTTCAGAAGTCCAATTCAGACGAATGGAGTTTTGCGTCATTTCCAATCCCGAGGTAGCCACACCTCCTGCATTGGAAGCTTTACCCGGACTAAACAACACTTTATTATCCAAGAAATAGTTAATTGCATCTAACGTTGAAGGCATATTCGCCGCTTCTGTCACACAGATCACTCCATTTTCCACCAATTTTTGGGCATCTTCCAAATGAAGTTCATTTTGTGTCGCACAAGGGAATGCCACATCACACTTCACCTCCCAAGGACGCTTGCCTGCAATGAACTTGGCATTAGGGTATCGGGTCACATAATCCTCCGCACGGTTATTGCCGGAAGCACGAAGCTCCAACAAATAATCAATCTTATCGCCAGAAATACCTTCCTCGTCATAAATATAACCGTCCGGACCAGAGATCGTAAGCACCTTACCTCCCAGTTCGGTAAACTTCTTCACAACCCCCCAAGCCACATTTCCGAACCCGGAAACCGTAGCCGTTTTACCTTTAATTTCCTGACCAATGGTCTTCAGCATCTGCTCTGCGAAGTAAACCACACCGTACCCCGTTGCTTCAGGACGGATAAGGGACCCTCCGTAAGCAAGCCCTTTACCGGTAAGTACCCCCGTAAATTCATTGCGGATTTTTTTGTACTGCCCGAAAAGGTAACCGATTTCTCTTGCTCCTACACCGATATCTCCGGCAGGAACATCGGTTTCGGGACCGATATGCTTGCAAAGTTCCGTCATAAAGGCCTGGCAAAATCTCATAATCTCCATATCGGATTTACCTTGTGGGTCAAAATCCGCTCCACCTTTCCCTCCTCCCATCGGAAGCGTAGTAAGTGAATTTTTGAAAACCTGCTCGAATGCCAAAAACTTCAAAACAGAAAGGTTTACCGAAGGGTGGAAACGAATCCCTCCCTTATAAGGACCAATCGCCGAATTCATCTGAATACGGAACCCTCGGTTCACCTGAATCTCTCCCTTGTCATCCACCCATGGAACACGGAAAATAACAATGCGCTCCGCCTCCGCCATACGCTCTAATAGCTTCATGCCGTTGTACTCCTTCTTCGTCGAAATAAAAGGAATCACGGTTACAGCAACTTCTTTTACTGCTTGCAAGAACTCCGGCTCGTTCGGATTCTTAGCCTCGATCTTCGCAATAAACTCTTGTATTTTCTGATCTACATTATAGTGTTCCATAAAATTGTGAAAATTATATGAACAAATATAAAATTATTTTTAAATCTTACAAGCGTTCTTTTATTAATTAACAAAAATTAATTAGTTTTGGCTTTAATTTTTATTAAATCCACAATTAACAATATTGTTTTATAAAAAAAACGTTATTCTTTTATTTTTTGTGCATTTTCAAAAACACCTTTTTTTCACAAAGCCCGATATTGTCTCCCCGAAAACGAACGGATATACCCCGAAATCTCCATCTCCAATAAAATAGAAAGAAGCGCATGAGTGGGCCGGGACGTTCTCTCGGCAATCTCGTCCAACCCTATCATCGGCCGGCTTTTTATCACCGCATAAACTTCGGTTTGCTCAGGCGTCATCGCCGGCAGTTGTTCTTCCAAAGGAAAAAGTTCCGCCGTCCGACCTTCCCCGTAAAAAGAAAGCCCCAAATCCTTCACCAAATCGCCCACCGTCGAAATCGCAGCCGCCTTGTGAGAAGCAATCAAAAGATTACACCCCTGACTGTATTTATCGGTTATCCTTCCGGGTAAAGCATACACATCCCTATCGTACTGATTAGCAAAGTTAGCGGTACTGACCGAACCCCCACCAAATGCCGTTTCGCAAACAATGGTAGCCTTAGAAAGCCCTGCGATGACCCTGTTCCGTTGAATAAAATGTTCCCGATCGGGACGATGGGAACTGTTAAATTCCGTGAATAACGCTCCCCCATTGGAAAGAATTTCCTCTGACAAAAGTCTGTTTTTAGCCGGATAAATCGTGTGAAAGCCATGCGCCAAAACCGCCACCGTAGAAACCCCGACTTCAACCGAACGGCTATGCACCCGGGTATCCACCCCCAAAGCCAGTCCGCTAACCGTCTGAACCTTAGCCTTTCCCAATTCCGATAAAAAATCATCAACAAACTGCTCCCCATAAGCAGTCATGCTTCGCGTCCCCACAATGCTTACCGCTATTTTATCCGAATGATACGTCCCCTTTTGGTAAAGAACCGCCGGGGCATCAACACATTCGCCAAGTAAAGAAGGATAATCCTCCGCATGACGAAGCCTTACCAAAATACCATTGCGGAAACAAAATTCAAGCTCGTTCTCCGCAAACTCCAAATGCGCCTTGGAACCTATTTCACGAACCACCCTATGCCCAATCCCAAACAGCGAATCAAGCTCCCGTTTCGGAAGTTTCCACACGTTCTCGGCACCGCCATGCGCCACCACCAATTTGTTAAAGGTAACATCCCCTATAAAGCGACAACGCCGCAAAGCAATGGCATATAAATGTTCGTCTGAAAACATAACCCGCGTTTTCCCCAAAGATAGAAAAATTACCCGTCCTTACGCCGAAGTTCTTCCAAGTGTTCCCAAACCCCTTCTTTTCTCTTCTGGGGGAGCTCTTGAAAATCATCGGGGTGCATCTCTTTATACCTCTGCCACAAACGATCGTCCTTTTCGCTGTAATACTCCGGAAACTCCCAAATAAACTTCTTTCTTTTCGCTCCACTCTTCCTAAACAAAAAAGCCAAAATCACCCCGACCACTGCCCCAGAAAGGTGCGATTGCCAAGACACCCGGCTAGGGCTGTCCAAACGATAAAAAAACTCTTCCGGAAAAACACCCCAAACCAATCCGCCATAATACAACCCTACTACAAGCGTTACCGCCAAAAGACGGACATCCCACCGAAAAACCCCACTAAAAAAAAGAAAAAAAGCAAGAACATAAATCAGCCCACTAGCTCCTACAATACAACTGTAATAAAAAGCCCCCGTCCCCACATCCACCGGAGGAAACGACCAAACCAAAAGCCCCGCAGCCATCCAACCGTAAAGCAAAATCCTATGAGCAATGGTTCCGTAAAATTGATAAAGCAAAAACAGCAAAACCGCCATCGGCAAAGTATTACTAAGAAGATGCTCCATATTACCATGCAAAAAAGGGCTGAACAATACCCCTTTGAGCCCTTCGGGAGAAAGCGGAATAATCGCCCCATCGCAATACGTCAATACCCCCAAGTGTTGAAGTAAAAAACCGCCCCACATCCCCACTAACATCAAAAAGGGAAAGACAAGCGCCCGAGAGGAAAGAGTATATTTTTTTAGCATTTCGAAGAAGAAAACAAATAAACTGCCATTTATAAAATTCTGCAATTATGGCACATTATATTCGATTTTCCTTCTTTCGACCCCAAAAAAGTTTTTTCGGTCCCGATGTCCCCCATGTAAATCGTAATCCATAATTTTGCATCGTAATTTAATCTATTGGTTTTGAAAAGAATAATAAGCCTTCTTCTATTTTGTTTGCTATGCCCTTCGCTTTCGGCGCAACGCAGTGAGATTCAGAAAAGAATCGATTCGGCTTCCCAAGCCCAATGGCAGCGCCTGCAACCCAATTTGGATAGCTTAGCCAACCCCACCTTCAACCGATTAGAACTCCCTCACGAAGACAGCCTCGTTCTAAAAAACATCGTGGTCGTCCCTCAAGCACCGGAAGAAGTTCCCGTAACCCCATTTAACCTAATGAAAAACCAATCCGAAAAAAAATGGTTCTTCTTCGGCCAAAACAATCTGCATTTCAACCAGGCTTCCTTTTCCCAATGGAATGCCGGTGGGAATAACAACCTGGGAATCCTGGGAAAAATAAATTACAACCTGAGCTACAAAAAAGACCGCCACTACCTCGAAAATATTTTCCAGTTCGGCTACGGGCTGGTTTCCACCGAAGGCCAAAGTGCCCGAAAAACAGAAGACTACATCAATATTTCGTCCAATTACGGCTACGAGTTAGGACGAAACTATTACCTTTCCACAGGGTATCAGTTTTTATCCCAATTTACCCCCGGATACAACTACGCTCAAACTCCCGACCCCGAATTCAAAGACCGTATTTCGAGATTCATGGCCCCGGGCTACCTCAACCTCGGTTTAGGTATCTCTTACAATCCCAACGAAAATTTTCAAGCCATCTTCCGCCCGGCCAATGGAAAATTCACTTTTGTTTTGGACCCCCACCTCCAACAAGCCAAACGCTACGGTTTGGAAAGAGACGGCCAAAGCATAAGAACCGAGCTGGGAGCCATGCTGAACCTCCTGTACCGTCTAAAACTCTACAAAGACATCCATTTGGTCAACCAACTGAATTTCTTCACCAATTACATCTACCATCCCGAACGCGTCGACATCAACTACTCGGGGGTTCTTAATATGAAGTTCAACAAATTCGTTTCCGCCATTGTCGGGCTGGACGTCCTCTACGACCACGACCAAATCCAAAAAACACAATTCAAACAAACCTTGGGCATTGGATTCACCTACACTATGGGAACCGAAACCCAAGCAAAGAAAGAAAATAAAAGAAACCTAAAACCGTTTATCAACCGGTAATTTCAAAAATAAAACATTAAAAATCATTTATGAAAAAATTTTTATGCTCCGCAGCCCTCGTTTTTGGCATTTTTGCATCAGCTCAAGATCATTCTGCAGTATCCGATACTGTAAAGCACTGGTCCGTTAAAGGACAAAACACCCTCATGCTAAACCAAGCCGCTTTTTCCAACTGGGTAGGAGGAGGCGCCAACAACATCGGGTGGATTGCAGGAAGTAATTACAACATCACCTACGAAAAAGGCCACGACCTCTTGGAAAACATCGTTATTTTAGGTTACGGCCAAACCAACACCAAAGGTATCGGAACCCGAAAAACCCAAGACCTCATCAATCTTTCCTCCAACTACGGTCGAAAAATTTCCGAGAATTGGTACCTTTCCGCAGGAGCCAGTTTATTGACCCAATTCGCTCCAGGGTACGATTATGCCACATCCAGCTCTATTGCAAGCAAGGGCACCGACAACGAAGGGCATAAAAAAATATCAAGCTTTATGGCCCCCGGATATGTTAATCTGGGAGCAGGATTCACTTACCGACCAAATGACCGGTTCACCATGACGCTGAGACCCACCAACGCCAGATGGACCTTCGTATTGGACAAAGACCTCCAATACGCCGGAAACTACGGCCTCAAAAACGATGGTGATTCTTCGCTGTTCCAATTCGGTTTTCTTGGAACCGCCCTCTATAAAGTTCAACTCATGGAAAACATGAGCCTCATCAACACCGCTTCTGTTTTCTCCAACTATTTGGATCACCCTGAAAGATTGGTTCTATCCTACGGTGGAATCCTAAACATGATAGTCAACAAATACATTTCGACCGTCTTAACCCTCGACCTGTTCTACGACCACAACCAAGTCCGAAAAACCCAGTTAAAACAAACCCTTGGAGTAGGTTTTGCCTACAACATAGACAACGGGGTTAAGCGCAGTGAAAACAAAAACAATCAAACTTGGAAATAACCTCCTGACCCCTCTTCGGGTATTCTTTGAAAACCATTCAATATAAAGAGAAGCCGCTCACAAAACCGGCTTCTCTGTTTTTTCATCAAAAAATGAAAAACTTTTTCCTACTTTTGATTTTGTTTTTAAGTGGATTTTCCTGTCATCCCTCCAAAAACAATGCAACAATAAAAACCTCTAATACCAAAATGACTCCTGATCAAAATCTAAAACAAATCGTGTTCGGTGGCGGATGCTTTTGGTGCGTCGAAAGCTGCTTTAACCAACTCAACGGCGTTGAAAAAGCCGTATCGGGGTATTCCGGCGGCCACCAGCCTCATCCCACCTACCAAGAAGTCTGCACCGGAGAAACCGGCCATGCCGAAGTGGTGCAAATCACCTATCATCCTGACCTGATAAGCTACAAACAACTCTTGGAGGTGTTTTTCTTTCTGCACGACCCCACCCAACTCAACCGACAAGGCGACGACATCGGAACCCAATACCGCTCCGTCATCTTCTATCAAAACGAAACCGAAAAAAAAGAAGCACAAGAAGCCATTAATGCCCTTGACCAATCCGGACGTTATCCGACCAGAGTGGTTACCGAAATTGCCCCTTTCGAAGTTTTTTGGCCGGCCGAAGAATACCACCAAGGGTATTATTGGGAAAACCCTGATACCCCTTATTGCTCTGCCGTCGTAGGTCCCAAAATCCAAAAATTCATCCGTCATTTCGAAGCCAAAGGCTGGTTAAAAAAAGCCTATCAACCTTAACCAAAAGCCACAACCAAGTTTTAAAATGGTTATCTTTGCAGGTTTAAAATCAAATTTCGTTTTCTGAAAAAAACAAAATAAAATGACGAACCTCCCTTTTTTCGAAATAAAACAAACCTCCGAAAGCAAAGCCAGAGCCGGATTAATCACCACCGACCACGGCACCATCGAAACACCGATTTTCATGCCCGTAGGCACGGTGGCCTCCGTTAAAACCGTTCACCAAAGGGAACTGAAAGAGGACATCAAAGCCCAAATCATCCTGGGAAATACCTATCACCTGTATCTTCGCCCAAAGATGGACGTCATGCAGCAAGCCGGCGGACTTCATCGTTTCATGAACTGGGATCGCCCCATCCTGACCGACTCCGGAGGGTATCAGGTTTTTTCGCTGTCCGACACGCGAAAAATGTCCGAAGAAGGCGTGAAATTCAAATCCCATATCGACGGAAGCCTGCATTTTATTTCGCCCGAAAAATCCATGGAAATCCAGCGTCAAATCGGAGCCGATATTTTTATGGCGTTTGACGAATGCACCCCCTACCCCTGCGAATACAACCAAGCCAAGGCCTCTATGGAAATGACCCATCGCTGGCTAAAACGTTGCATCGACTGGTGCAACGAAAATCCGGAAATCTACTCGCACAAGCAAAGGCTTTTCCCGATTGTTCAAGGTTCCACCTATTCTGACCTTAGAAAACGCTCGGCCGAATTCATCGCCGAACAAAATGCCGAAGGAAACGCCATCGGGGGACTATCCGTCGGAGAACCCGAGGAGGAAATGTACCGCATTACCAACGAAGTTACCGACATCCTGCCGAAAGAAAAACCCCGCTACCTTATGGGCGTGGGAACCCCTTGGAATATCCTGGAAAGCATCGGCCTCGGCGTGGACATGATGGACTGCGTTATGCCAACAAGAAACGCCCGTAACGGAATGATTTTCACCTGGAAAGGTGTCGTTAATCTAAAAAACGAAAAATGGAAAAACGACTTCTCCCCACTGGATGAATTCGGTACGTCTTTTGTCGACCACGAATACTCGAAAGCCTACGTCCGCCACCTATTCGTCGCCAAGGAATATTTGGGCAAGCAAATCGCTTCCATCCACAACTTGGCTTTTTACCTCGATTTAGTCCGAACCGCCAGAAAACACATTATGGAAGGCGATTTCTACCAATGGAAAGACTCCGTATTGCCTATTCTCCGACAACGCCTCTAAATCCTCCGACCATGCCCATCATCGACCGATACATCATCAAAAAATTTTTGGGAACCCTAGGGTTCATGCTCCTTCTGCTCTCGATCATTGTCGTGGTGATTGACGTGCAATCCAAATCCCCAAGAATTGAAGGTAACGGATTTACCGTAGGGTACTTCCTGATTCATTTTTACCCTTTTTGGATGATTTATCTGGTCATCACCTTCATGTCGATTTTGGTTTTCATTTCGGTCATCTACTTCACCTCAAGAATGGCCAACAATACGGAAATCGTTGCCGTGATAAGCAGCGGAGCGAGTTTCCACCGCTTTGCAAGGCCTTACTTCATCGCTTCAGCCATTATCGCCCTTTTTTCTTTGGCAACCAACCACTACCTCCTGCCTTGGGCCAATGTTCAAAAAAACAAACTCGAAGTGTACACCTACAACGAGGTCGACCGGGAAAAAGTTTTAGGCAACGTGGAAATTGCCACCAGACTCTCCCCAACCGAATACATCTTCATTAACAACTACAACCGTAAAGAGAAAAGAGGCTCCAGCTTCATGTTTCAAAAATTCGACAAAAATCGAAAGCTAATCGAAGAAATCATCGCCAACGAAATCGCATGGGACGAAAAAAAGAAAGTCTTCGCCGCCACCGGATACCTCGAACGCAAAGCAGCAAAAAACGACACCGAAATATTATCCAACGGCGACCGTAAAGAACTAAATTTCGGGCTTCCCCCAGAAGAATTATTTCCCGACGGTCTTTTAGGGCAAACCAAAACCACCCCCGAACTCACCAAACTCATCCAACAAGAGAAAGCCAAAGGAAATAAAAACCTTAACACCTTCCTCAACGAGTTGCATCAGAGAACCTCGATGCCCGTTTCCATCATCATCCTAACCCTTTTGGCCTTATCCCTCTCTTCGCAGAAAAAAAGAGGCGGATTGGGACTGAATTTGGCCATCGGAATCGCTTTGGCCTTCGTCTTTGTATTTTCTTTCGAAGCCCTCAAAGTGGTTGCAGAAAACAACACTCTTCCTCCCGCATTAGCCATGTGGCTGCCCAATCTTGTTTTTGGGCCTTTAGCGGCGTTTCTGTACTTGCGAAGAGCCAATCAGTAAAGCAATTCGATTTCCTTGGTCCTAAAACAGCGAAGACCGTCTTTTTCCAATTCCACATGAAGCGCTCCTTCCTCATCCACCTTACGAATGATGCCATTTTGTCTTATTCCGCCAAGCGCAAAAAATGAAACTTCATCCCGACGGAAAAGCCACTCGTTAAAACGACTAAGAACCTCCGCCTCCCCAGGCACCCGAACCAAAGCCTCGCTATAGTACGCATGAAAACGCTGCGTAAAATCATCCAAGTCAATAGCCAGCCCTGTTTGGCTCAATATCGACCCCGCCTTTGGTAATCCTTCAAAATGCTTTTGTTTTACATTAATCCCGACTCCTGAAACCCAATACGTCACTCCGTTCACCCGTCTTTGCTCCACCAACATCCCGCTGATTTTTTTTCCACTAACAAGGATGTCGTTAGGCCATTTGACCTTGACCACCGAAGCGGTCAAATTGGCAACAAAATCCCGCACCACCAATGCGGTATAAAAATTGAATAATCTCGCAGACAAGGCATACCCTTCCGGACGTAAAGCCAAGCTATACGCCAAATTCTCGTCCCGAGAAGATTGCCAAATGTTACCATATTGTCCTCTTCCGGCCAATTGCCGATAGGTATAAAGAGCCACATGCCCGTCTATTTTTTCGGCAGCTTTTAACACCTCGTCATTGGTGGAACCTTCAACCACCGGAACATACAAAAGTGGGAACATTAAGAAAATTTTATGATTAATACGCCTAAAAATAAAGGCGAAAAATAAACAAAAAACAATAAATTTGCACACATTAGACAATATTTTTTGAATGAGCAGTACACAAAAACAACAACTTATAGACAAAATCGTTGAAGCGATACAAGACACCAAAGGTGAGGACATTAAAATCTTTGACCTCTCCGGCATAGAGAACTCCGTCGCAGAAACTTTTGTGATTTGCAGCGCCAACTCCAACACTCAGGTGAGTGCCATCGCAGGTAATATCGAGAAAAAAGTCCGCAACGAATTAAAGGAACGCCCTTGGCACGTGGAAGGCGCCGATAATGCCCTATGGGTACTGGTGGATTACGTCTCTGTGGTGGTTCATATTTTTCAGAAACATATTCGGGATTATTACGAAATCGAGGAACTTTGGGGCGATGCTAAAATCACAGCCATTGAAGATTAACTTGTTTTCTCACCGAAAAAATACCAAACCAATCATACATGAACAATAAAGGATTCAACTGGTTCTTTCCCATCGCTATAGCTGTCGTTCTTTTCTTCTTTCTACAGCCCATGCTATCGGAATCCGAAGGACCTAAAATTGACGAAGAACGTTTTTTTCAACTGATAAAGAGTGGTAAAGTAAAAGAAGTTATCGTCTATAACGACGTGAACAAAGCCGACGTGTTTCTTACCAAAGAAGCCAAAAACGAACTGGCCAAAAACGCCGGCAAAAGCAACTCCGAGACCTTCACCTCTCCTTTCAACTTTAACCAAGGAGGCCCAGATTATTCGTTTTCTTACGGCGACAAAACCCTTCTAATCGAAGCCTATCGAAATTTGAAGAAAGAAAACCCTGCGATCACCACCTCCATGGATTATGCCAATGCCAAAAACCCAATTTCGGAGATGTTATTTTCGATCCTGATTTGGGTGGCTGTATTGGGGCTTTTCTACTTTTTCCTTTTCCGCAGAATGAGCGGATCAAGCGGTCCTGGCGGACAGATTTTTTCCATCGGAAAATCCCGCGCCAAACTCTTTGACGAGAAAGAAAAAGTAAATGTCACGTTTAAAGACGTGGCCGGTTTGGAAGGAGCCAAAGAAGAGGTTCAGGAGGTCGTGGACTTCCTTAAAAATTCTGAAAAATACACCAAACTCGGAGGTAAAATCCCTAAAGGCGTACTGTTAGTAGGGCCTCCGGGAACCGGAAAAACCCTTTTAGCCAAAGCCGTAGCCGGCGAAGCTAAAGTTCCTTTCTTCTCGCTATCGGGTTCCGATTTCGTCGAAATGTTTGTCGGCGTGGGAGCTTCTAGAGTAAGGGATTTATTCGCCCAAGCCAAAGCTAAATCTCCCGCCATTATTTTCATCGACGAGATTGATGCCATCGGACGTGCCAGAGGAAAAGGAAACATCACCGGTGGCAACGACGAGAGAGAAAACACCCTAAATCAGCTTCTTACCGAAATGGACGGTTTCGGCACCGATACCAATGTGATTGTAATGGCCGCCACTAACCGAGCCGATATTTTGGATAAGGCTTTGATGCGTGCCGGGCGTTTCGACCGCTCCATCTACGTGGATCTTCCCGAGTTGCATGAACGGCGACAAATCTTCGACGTTCACCTTGCAAAGATAAAACTCGACCCCAATGTCGATCGGGATTTCTTGGCCAAGCAAACGCCTGGATTCAGCGGAGCCGATATTGCAAATGTCTGCAACGAAGCCGCTTTGATCGCTGCCAGAAACAACCACGAAATGGTAACCAAACAGGATTTTCTGGATGCCGTGGATCGTATCATCGGAGGTCTTGAGAAAAAGAATAAAGCCATTAAGCCCTCCGAAAAAAGAAGGGTGGCCTACCATGAAGCCGGGCACGCCTCCATCTCTTGGTTGGTGGAACACGCCGCACCTCTGTTGAAAGTTACCATCGTGCCCAGAGGTCGTTCATTAGGAGCAGCCTGGTATCTGCCCGAGGAGCGTTCCTTAACCACCACCGAACAAATGCTCGACGAAATCTGTGCGACATTGGGAGGAAGGGCTGCGGAACAAACCGTCTTCGGTAACATCTCCACCGGCGCATTGTCCGATTTGGAAAGGGTAACCAAACAAGCCCAATCCATGGTAACCATCTATGGTCTTAACGATAAAGTAGGAAACATCTCCTACTACGACAGTTCCGGACAAAGCGAATACAGCTTCGGGAAACCCTACTCCGAAGAAACGGCAAAAATGATCGACGAAGAAATTTCTAAAATCATCGAGGGCCAATACCAAAGAGCGTTAGCTATTCTTTCGGAAAACCGAGATAAGCTTGATGCTTTAGCCGGAAAACTTCTTGAAAAAGAAGTCATCTTCCGCGAAGATTTGGAGGAGATCTTCGGAAAGAGAGCCTGGGATCCCGAACTTACGGAGCATCCGGCCTCAACCGCAGGCAATCCCACCGAGCAAGGTAATGCTCTCGATGCAGATCCCGAGCAAAATCCGCCTTCCGAAGAGCCGCATGAAGCCCAACATAACGAATAAATAACAACCAAATAAAGACTCCCGATACTTTCCTAAAAGTATCGGGATTTTTTTTCGCTTCAAAATAAAATATATTTTATACTTTTGTGTTAATAAACCATAAAACTGCTTTCACCATTGAGCCTATTTAAGAAATTGGTCAGCAAAATACTTAACCAACCCGAAATGGATGAGGAGAATGATCTCGTAAAATTGGGAGATCAGTTGAAAAATGCGGATTTAGACTACAAGTTCGCCCAACTCTTCACCCACTCCGGCGGTTTTTTCAACTATTGCCAGGACGAGGCCGAGGCTCTCCAAACCCTGAATAAAATTATTAAACTCGAAGGCATCCGCTCCGCTTTCTGCTGGGATGACGATCTAAAAAACTTTCTTAACGTCTTAAATACATCCTATACCGAAGATTTGGAACTCTTCAACGATGCAGCCTTCATTACCTGCGAGTACCTTATCGCCTATGACGGGCGAATTATGCTTTCGCACAACAATATCAAACACTATCACTCTTCCCGTTTGCCCGATAAAATCATCCTTATGGCAAACGTCTCCCAAATCGTGGTGAACCTTAACGACGCCATGATGAAAGTCAAACGAAGAGGAACACTAAGGAACCTAACCTCCATCAGCGGAAGCCAATCCAAACTGGATACGCCCAATAAAGACAATACCAAAATTTTCCTGCTCCTTTTGGAGGACTAGTTGGGTAAAAGGTTTTAAAATTCAATTATAAATTATCACATTTTGGACAAAAATCTATTACAGCGGTTAATTTCCGGTTTCTTCTACGGTTTGGTCATTCTTCTATGCACCACCCCGTTGGGCGAGACCTTTTTAGGGAAAATTTCCCCTTGGTTTCAACAGCACCGTCTGTATTTCGGATTAATGGCTTTCTTTATGGCCGTAGGCGTTTACGAATGCGTCAAGCTAATGAAATTCGGAAAAAGCTGGGAAAGATTCGCCGTGGTTCCTTTAGCCATCTACGTTTTTTACATTTACGCCAAACGCTATTTTAATCACGGTTTTTACTACGATCTTACCCTCTCCGAAGGATTGGCTCTTTCTCTAATCCTTATTGCTGTGCTCACAGTATTCCGCTTCAAAGAAGAGCTTTATAACGACGGAGGAAAACTTATTTTTACCGTCATCTATTCGGCTTTGACGTTCGGCTTCGCCCTCGCTATTCCCCAATATACCTCTGGCGGAGAGTTCTCCTTAGAAGCCTTCATGCTGTTTGTCCTGATTTGGTCCAGCGATTCTTTTGCTTATTTTAGCGGAAGACTCTTTGGCAAACACAAAATGGCCCCTACCATCTCTCCCAAAAAAACTTGGGAAGGTTTTGCCGGAGGGGTTATACTCACGCTTCTCTTAGGTTTCTTTGTCGAAAGGCAGTACCCCGAGCTGAGAGGCAACTGGATGATGGTGGGTTTACTAACCGCCGTATTCGCTCCTATCGGCGATTTGGTGGAAAGCCAACTGAAAAGAACCTTTGGCGTAAAAGACAGTGGCAATATTATCCCCGGCCATGGTGGCGTATTGGATCGGCTTGATAGCTTTATCCTCTGCGCTCCGGTGATCTATCTATACTTTTTACTAGAAAAATTAATATAAAATGAGACTTCATAAAGAATCGAAAGGAACCCTCTTGGTCGCGAGCACCGTATTTGCTTTGGCGGCATTTTTATCCATCTATTTCCTTAAATTTTGGGCGTTAGCCCTCCTAATTCCGCTTTTGGTGGTTTACGGTTTGGTCTTTTGGTTTTTCAGAGTGCCCAACCGCACCATTTTGGAACACCGCGAAAACATTGTGGCTCCAGTGGACGGAAAAGTGGTTATGATAAAAGAGGTAGAAGAAAACGAATTTCTGAAAAGCAAATGCCTCCAGATTTCCATTTTCATGTCCCCGCTCAATGTACACATCTGCCGCTATCCCGTTTCGGGCAAGGTTGTCTATAAAAAGTACCATCCCGGGAAATACTTGGTTGCTTGGCACGAAAAATCATCCACCGAAAACGAGCGTACCACAGTGGCCGTGGAAAGCCCTACCAAACAAAACATCGTCTTTCGCCAAATTGCAGGCTATGTGGCCCGACGGATTGTATTTTATTGCAACGAAGGCGATACCGCCAAAGCCGGACACGAATTCGGCTTTATAAAATTCGGATCGCGCATGGACATTTTCGTTCCCCTAAACACCGAAATTTTATGTAAAATAGGCGATAAAACCGTTGGTGGAATCGACGTCATCGCAAAACTTAAACAAGCATAAAAACCTTCCTTTTCCACCCCTGAGAAAAGAAGGGAAAAATGTAACTTTCATCCGAATTTGTACAAAACAGATTCGGATTTTTTTGTATATTTTGCACAAACATTCGCAAACTATGAAACAAATACTCCTCTGCGCCATGGCCACAGGGCTGCTTTTGGGCGCCACATCCTGCCATGACAAAACAAAAGAAGCCAAACTCCAGCAATGGGAGCAATCGCTTCAACAAAGAGAAACCGAATGGGCAAACAAGGATAGGGATTACCAAAAATTAGTTCAGATGAGGGATTCTCTGAGAGCCTCCCAACCTCAAGACAGCCTTATGAGCACTCCGTTACCTTTCGACATGACCGGCTCATGGAATGGCAAAATCGTATGCACCGAATCCAATTGCCAAGAATACGTAGTAGGCGACGTCCGAGTAGACCGATGGGAACTGAAAGAAACTAACGGAGTCATCACCCTGCTCAATTACAACAAATCGGGTGTCGTCCGAAGCTATACAGGAGATTTTGACGGCCAGTCCATCCGTGTAAAATACTCCAACGAGCCCGATGCACAAAAAAAACTAGATCTGAAAATCGACCTCTCCAACCTCCAACCCAACCGCCTTTCAGGAGTTAGGGAAGCCAAAGTTGATGAGGCTTGTACCGCTAAATTTTCCATTGAACTTACCAGATAATTTTTTATGCTAACTTTACTCAGTGCCGCACATTTCACGCTGCCATTAGAAGATCCGTTACTAAAGTTTTTAGTCGTTCTTATCATCATTCTTTTTGCACCGCTGCTGCTCAACAAAATAAAAGTGCCTCATTTGATCGGCCTTATCATCGCCGGAGCCCTGATCGGCCCCAACGGACTCAACGTCCTACCCAGAGATGCCAGCATCGTGGTGATCGGAACCACAGGACTTCTTTACATCATGTTTTTGGCCGGCTTGGAAATTGACCTTACCGAATTCAAGAAAAACAAATGGAAAAGTCTTGGCTTCGGATTATTCACGTTCTCCATTCCTTTGGCATTGGGAATCATCGCCGGATACTATCTTTTGGGATTTTCGCTGCTCACAGCCGTCCTTTTTGCCAGCCTTTTTTCCTCCCATACCCTAATCGCCTATCCTTTGGTGAGTAAGTTAGGAATTACCAAAAATAAAGCCGTAAACATTACCGTAGGCGGAACCATGATTACCGATGTGCTGGCTCTATTGGTTTTGGCAGTCTGCGTAGGGATGTCTCAAGGTACCGTAACCTCCGCTTTTTGGATTAAACTTTCCCTCTCTGTCATAGCCTTCGGAGCGGTCGTTCTTGTCGTTTTCCCTCTCATAGGGCGATGGTTTTTCAAAACCGTTAACGATAAGGTTTCCCACTTCATTTTTGTCTTGGTTATGATTTATTTGGCCGGGCTGTTGGCCGAATTAGCCGGAGTAGAATCCATCAT
Source organism: Bergeyella anatis (assembly GCF_036016955.1). NCBI lineage: Bacteria > Pseudomonadati > Bacteroidota > Flavobacteriia > Flavobacteriales > Weeksellaceae > Bergeyella > Bergeyella anatis. The sequence continues at coordinate 102,074 of NZ_JAYWXI010000002.1, forward strand.
CGGCGCTTTCCTTGCCGGACTTGCCCTCAACCGGTTAATTCCCCATACCTCCGCCCTGATGAACCGAATCGATTTTATCGGCAATGCCATATTCATTCCCTTCTTTCTCATTAGTGTCGGTATGATTATTGACTTCAGAGCTTTCATCAAAGATTTTGAAACCATCAAAGTCGCCTTGGTAATGACCCTAATTGCCATAGGATCGAAGTACCTGGCCGCCGTCATTACCCAGAAAACCTTCCGCCTGAAAAAGGAAGAAGGCCTATTAATTTTCGGACTCAGCAGCGCATCTGCCGCCGCAACCCTGGCTGCCGTTATGGTGGGCTACAACATCATCATCGGCGAAACCCAAAACGGAGAACCTATCAGATTACTGAACGAAAGCGTCCTGAACGGAAGCATCCTGATGATTTTGGTGTCTTGTACGGTATCGTCCTTCGTATCACAAAAAAACGCCGATAAAATCGCTACGCAAGAAAACGAAGAGCAATTGAGCGAAGATCAGGGCGATCAGGAGAAAATTTTATTGGCCTTACGCTATCAATCTACCGTGGAACCACTTACCAACCTGGCCCTTTTGGCTAAATCGAAAAAGAATACTCAAAATATTTTCGCCCTCAACGTTATTAACGAAGAAGACCGCGAAAGCTCGGAAAAGACCGCGGAAAAACTGCTCCACACCGCCACAGACATCGCCGCTGCCGCCGATACAAAACTCCACGTGAGAAAACGCTACGACACCGACCTCACCAACGGAATAAACAACGAAATAAAAGAACATAAAATAACCGATCTCTTTATCGGTATCGATCCTGATAAAGGGTTCTCCCACAGCCTAATCTACAACCTTTACAACGGCTACCTTAAAAATTCTTTTGCCAATACCCTAGTGTACCATTCGGCGCAACCTTTGGCCACCGTCGAAGTTTATCACACGTTGATTCCCGAAAACGCCCATCGCGAACCGGGATTCTTCCACGCTTTGTTGCGAATTTGGAACATCGCCCGAAACTCTGGTTCAAAAGTGATTTTTTACAGCAGTGAAGAAGGCATTAAAATGCTCGAAAAAATCCAAAATAAAGCAACCCTGGAGGCCGAGTTCATTATCCTAAGCGACTGGAAAGAACTTCCCACCATCGGACAAAAAATGAAGCCCGACGAAGCGTTAATCCTAATGATGGTTCAGCGAGGCAGTAAGGCTTACATTCCCGAAATGCAAAAAATTCCCGAGTATCTGAGCACGTATTTCACAGATCGGAACTACCTGCTGATCTACCCTAACCACGAAGCTTCAGCCGAAAACGAAAACGTGAAACGCTACAAAAGAGACGTCAACAACCCTTCCGATTTTGCCGACATCGGAAATTACATCGGAAATCTCTTTAAATAGTTTTAATTTAATTAACAACGCCGGAACCATAGGTTCCGGCGTTGTTATAATCCTAAAATTCTATCCGAAGTTTTGGAGCTCCACCAGTTTACGATAGACTCCGTTTCGTTCAAAAAGCTCCTGATGGCTTCCCTGTTCCACAATTTTTCCTCGCTCCATAACCACAATCACATCGGCTTTCTGTATCGTGGATAAACGGTGCGCAATGACTAAAGACGTCCGATTTTCCATCATTTTTTCCAAAGCCTCCTGAACCATACGCTCGCTCTCCGTGTCCAAAGCCGAAGTCGCCTCGTCCAAAATCATAATCGGCGGATTTTTCAGCACTGCCCTTGCAATCGACACCCTTTGTTTTTGTCCCCCCGAAAGTTTATTTCCGTCATCGCCGATATTTGTGCCATACCCTTCCGGTAAATGACGGATGAACTGATCCGCATTGGCAATTTTAGCCGCCTCTTCCACCTGAGCCGTTGAAGCCTCGGAGTTCCCCATCAAAATGTTATTATACACCGTATCATTAAACAAAACCGACTCCTGTGTCACCATTCCCAAAAGGCCCCGGTAATCGCTGATTTTCAAATCCTTTATGTTTTTTCCGTCAATCAGAATTTCGCCTTCCACCACATCGTAGAATCGGGTAAGCAAATTGGCAATCGTCGTCTTTCCCGAACCCGACTGCCCAACCAATGCCACCGTCTTCCCCTTAGGAATCGTCAAAGAAAAATCCTTCAAAATCACATTATCCTTATCGTAGAAAAAACCGACATTCTTAAATTCAATTTTCTCGTTCAGATCTTTAATGGCCAAAGGATTTTCTATTTCCTCCACCCTCAAATCGTAATCCAAGACCTCCGAAACTCGATCCAAACTGGCCATCCCGCCTTGGATATTGGAAATGGATGAAGAAAGTTTTTTCGCCGGCTCCAGTATCTGAAAAAACATGGCAATAAAAACCAAAAACGTCTCCGGTTCCATCGTCTTTTCATTGAGAATCTGAACCCCGGCAAACCAAGTGATCAGAAGAATCGTCACCGAGCCCAAAAACTCACTGGACGGCGAAGCCATCTCCCGACGACGGCTCATACCAATCGCATAGCTCTGCCACAAATCCGTCGTAGTATGAAACCGCTTCTTCAAGATTTTATCCGCGTTAAATATTTTAATCACCTTAGACGATTTCAAAGTTTCGTCCACCAACGAAAAAAGATTACCCAACTCCTCCTGAGCATGAGTAGCCTGACGCTTAAGACTCTTGCCCACCGAAGAAATAATCCAGCCCATGACCGGAAAAACCAAAAGCGAAAACAAAGTAAGCTTTGGCGAAAGAATAAACAAAGTAACCAAAGAGGAAATAATCATAAACGGCGCATTAACAATATCCACCAAGCTCCCCATAATACCTCCTTCCACCATCCCAATATCGTTGGATATTCGCGACATCATATCTCCTTTCCGCTTCTCTGTGAAAAAAGAAACCGGAAGTCGTAAAAATTTGTCGTACATCGCCGTCCGCAAATCCTTGGTGATTCCCACCCGATAATTTACCAAGAGAAAAGCCCCCAAATAACGAAAAAGATTGCGCAACAAAAAAGCAAAAGCCGTCACCGAACAAAGCACCGCAAGAACTTGAACCGCCCCATACTGATCAATGGAAAGCTGAATGTTGTAATAAGCCAAATCTTTAGCATACCCCAAAAAATCCACCAACCTCCCACTGTACTGAGGCTTCACAGAAGTATCTATCCGCTCGATGGTACCGAACAGCATCCCCAAAATCGGAAGCATCGTCGCCACCGAAAAAATATTAAGAACCGAATACAAAATATTAAAAAAAACACTAAGGTAAAGGTATTTACGATGCGGTTTCGCAAAATAAAGGATACGCTGTAAAGGTTTCATTTGATAAACTAATTGTACGCAAAAGTAAGGATTTTATTTGGTAGCCCATACGCCCCACGCCATCCCGAAAGCCCATACAAAAACAGTCCTGCTTTTTTGCAGGACTGTTCACACTCAAAAAAATCGTTGTAGGGCTTACCGAAGACGGTCAACAGATTTTACAAGCCTCTCGTCCCTGCGAATATTAATATTCGCCATAATCAAGCAGAAAACTGCCACCGCGGGAAAGACAGGCTCAATACCCTTCTCAGGAAAAGAAATTCCTCCGGATAAAGTTTGCAACCAATACGTCAGTAAAGCAATCAACAAAACGTTTATAACCAAGTTCACGTTATTGAACAAAAGTTGTTTTTTTCTATTACGATAGCTAAAAATCGATACAACCGAAAACGAAAACACCAATCCTGACATAAAGGCCATTACCCCAGTGGTACGAAAAAGAACCACATCGCCAGACGTGTAATAAAGCGCTACTGAACAAAGCGCCACCAACCCCAAAAACACGGTTTGAATTCTCTGTATCATATCCTGCAAAATTACCATATTTTTTTGCATTTATCAAAAATTAATGTAGCTTTGCAAAGCTATTTGACCTAGAAAGTGATGCCAGCCGGCATACAATCTCCTCACTTACACTTATTTAAACAAATACTTTTCACATACATTATTTATGTTTACCATTGAAATGCTTAGGTCTAAATCCGAAGCGGAGTTGACCTCAATTTTAAAAAAACTGGGCTTAAAAGTAGCCAAAAACACTACCGATAACGAAAAAATTTTTGCAATACTAGACTTTCAGGCTTCCAATCCTAAAATTGCAAAAGAAATTTACAGCGAAACAAAAGGTCCTTCTACGGAAGAAGAAAATCCAACCACAGAAGAAAAACCGACAAGAAGACGCGGAAGACCCGCAAAAAACAAAACCGAAGCAGCCTCTGTAGAAAAAGAGTCGGCAAAAGAAAAAACAAACGAGCCTCAAGGCGAAACCCAAGCCAAAGCGGAAGCAGAAGAAACCTCTTCGGAAGTAAGCGAGAAACCTAAAAGAACCAAAAGAAAAAGAGCGTCCAAAACCTCTAACGAAACGCCTACAGAAACCGCAAACGAAGCCGTAAACACCAATCAGCAAGAAGCGGCTACCGACCAGCCCTCTGCGGAAAAGCAAGAAAAAAAACAAGAGGTTAAACCTCAGCCACAACATAAGAAAAATCATAACGGCCAGCACCATAATCAGCCGTATACCTCCAAAAAACACCAACAACAAGAAGACGCCGAAACCAAAAAAGAATACAACTTCGATGGTTTGGTGACGATTGAAGGGGTTTTGGAGATTCTTCCCGATAATTACGGCTTTCTTCGTTCCCCAGACTTTTCGTACATTTCCTCGCCTGATGACGTTTACGTCTCCACGGCGCAAATACGCAACTACGGTTTGAAAACCGGAGATACCGTAAAAGGCATTGTACGCATCCCCAAAGAAGGCGAAAAATATTTCTCCCTTCAAAAACCATTGGAAGTCAATGGAAGGGATTTGGCTTTTATCAAGGACCGTGTGGCATTCGAGTACCTTACGCCGCTTTTTCCTCAGGAGAAATTCAACCTTGCGGAAAAAGGAGCCACCTTGTCCACCCGAATTGTGGATTTATTCGCTCCCATAGGAAAAGGCCAAAGAGCCATGATTGTGGCACAGCCCAAAACCGGTAAAACGATGCTTTTGAAGGACATCGCTAACGCCATCGCGGCCAATCATCCCGAAGCCTATATGATGGTCCTTCTTATCGACGAACGTCCCGAAGAAGTAACCGATATGGAGCGCAGCGTCAATGCCGAGGTCATCGCTTCTACTTTTGACGAAGCCGCCGAAAAGCATGTCAAAGTCGCTAATTTGGTTTTAGCCAAAGCCCAAAGAATGGTGGAATGCGGACACGATGTGGTTATCCTTCTCGATTCCATTACCAGATTGGCAAGAGCCTACAATACCGTTACACCGGCTTCCGGAAAAATACTTTCCGGTGGGGTGGATGCCAATGCGCTCCACCGTCCGAAACGCTTCTTTGGTTCCGCAAGGAAAATCGAAGGCGGAGGCTCCCTTACCATCATTGCTACCGCGCTGATTGACACCGGATCCAAAATGGACGAAGTGATCTTTGAAGAATTCAAAGGAACCGGCAATATGGAACTCCAACTCGACCGAAAAATCGCCAACAAAAGGGTATATCCCGCTATTGATCTCATCGCATCCAGCACCCGACGGGACGATTTGCTTCACAACGACATCACCCAGCAGAGAATGTGGATTCTGAGAAAATACCTCTCGGACATGAACCCCATCGAAGCCATGGAATTCGTGGAGAAAAACATGAAGGTAACCCAAAACAACGAAGAGTTCCTCATGAGCATGAACAAATAAAAGAATCAACAGAAATCGCCCCTAAAGGCGGTTTTTGTTTTAATCTATAGCCCTTTATAACTTTTTCAATAAAAAATATAAAGCAAAATAAAAGAGAAATACTATCTTTGAAAAAATCTAACGCTAAAAATAAAAAATTATGTCTTTTGAATTACCAAAATTAGGATACGCCTACGACGCATTGGAGCCAATTATTGATGCCAAAACCATGGAAATCCACCATACAAAACATCATCAGGCTTACGTGGACAACCTCAACAAAGCCATCGAAGGAACCGAACTGGAAGGAAAATCCATCGAAGATGTTTGCCGTGAAGGAAGCGATAAACCGGCCGTAAGAAACAATGGAGGCGGACACTACAATCATACTCTTTTTTGGGAAATCCTAACTCCTGGAGGAAGCAAAACACCTGTAGGAAATGTAGCTAAAGCCCTTGAAGATTTTGGAGGGTTCGATAAATTTAAAACCGAATTTTCCGAGGCGGCTAAAACAAGATTCGGTTCAGGATGGGCTTGGTTGTGCAAAAAAGAAGACGGGTCGCTCGCTGTATGTTCTACCCCTAATCAGGATAATCCCCTAATGCCCGTGGCAGACTGCAAAGGAACGCCAATCTTAGGGCTTGATGTATGGGAGCACGCCTATTATCTGAATTATCAAAACCGCAGACCCGATTATGTTTCTTCCTTTTTCGAGGCTATTAATTGGGATAAAGTGGAGGAACTCTACAACAAATAAATCGGTTGTTACCATTTAAGAAATCATAAAATAAGGGCATTGAATAATGCCCTTATTTTATTTTTATTTTTTTCCATTCATTCTCAACAGAGGGTCAATGTATTCTCTGTCGTTACTTAATCTTGGGACTTTATTTTGCCCCCCCAATTTTCCCCGACTGGACATCCAATCGTAGAAAAGCCCTTCTCTTGCCACGTGAATCACAGGGCGTTTCAGAGTCATATCATTATAACGCTTGGCTTCGTAATCGGAATTAAGAGCCTTAAGTTCTGAATCGAAAACAGTGCAAAAGCCCTCCAAATCTTCTGGCAAGCGGTCAAACTCAAACAACCATTCGTGAGAGCCACTCTCGCCGTCTTTCATAAAAACCGGAGCGCCCGTATAATCCTTCACCAAAGCCCCGGTGGATTCGCAAGCTTTGGAAAGCGCCGTCTCCACATTATCCACCATAAGTTCTTCACCAAAGGCATTGATGTAGTGTTTCGTCCGTCCGGAAATTTTAATTCGGAAAGGATCCAATGAAGTAAATTGAACCGTATCGCCGATAAGATAGCGCCAAAGCCCTCCGTTCGTGGTTATTACAACCGCATAGTTTTTCCCCGTTTCAACGTCCTCCAAAGTGCAAACCCGAGGGTTTTCACGACCGAAATCCTCCATGGGAATAAACTCATAAAAAATACCATAATCCAGCATCAAAAGCATCTCATCGCTCCCCGAACGATCCTGAATCCCAAAAAAGCCCTCCGATGCATTATAAATTTCGTAGTATTGAATCTCCTTTCCTATCAATTGACGATACTGCTGGCGGTAAGGCTTGAAACTGATTCCTCCATGAAAGAACACTTCCAAATTAGGCCAAAGTTCAGCAATGGTTTCACGACCTGTTTCTTTTAAAACCCGCTGCAAAAGAACCATCATCCAGCTCGGCACTCCCGTTAGGCTTCCCACTTCCTGATGCTTTACCTCGGAAACAATCGCTTTGAGCTTGGATTCCCATTCGCTCATTAAGGAAACTTTCTTGCTCGGTACAGTTGTGATTTCCACCCAAAATGGAAGATTCTCAATTAAGATCGCCGAGAGATCGCCGTATTTGGTATTGTAATCGGCGTACATCTCCGCGCTCCCTCCCAAACGCAAATTCTTATTGGTAAAAAGCTGATTCTCAGGATGATTATTAGCATATATGGAAATCAAATCCTTGCCTGCCTTGTAATGACAGTCCTCCAAACTATCCGCAGTGATGGGAATAAATTTGCTTTTGGCATTGGTGGTTCCCGAAGATTTAGCAAACTGACGGATGGCTCCGGGCCAAATCACGTCCTTCTCGCCCTTCCTTGCCCTTTCAATAAAAGGTTCGAATTGTTCGTAGGTAACGATTGGAACCTGAGTCTGGAAATCCTTAATATTGGAAATGTCTTTGAATCCGTAAGCTTTTCCGTAGCAGGTCCCTTCGGCGTGGAACAACTGGGAAAACAAAACCCCCCGCTGCGTTTCTATAGGGTGATTGATGAAATTCTGAATCTGATCCATCCGCTGTTTGATAAACCAGTTCACAACGGAATTGAAAAGTGCTTTGGTAGCCATAATCGCAAATATAACGATTTATTTTCACAATGTGATTTCCCGAAAAAACGACAAAAAACACAACCCTTATCCCTCCATTAAAACCTCCAAAAAAAGAAAAAATATCAGAAAAAATGTAAATCGCATTGCCAAATTTTATCTTAATTTTGAGTTCTGTTTTGGTTTTTATAACCAAACCGAGCAAGGCGTTCGATATAGCCTTGGTTTTTATGTTAAATTTGTATCTTTGTGATTGCTTAGAGCTTTTTTATGATTTTCAAAACGAAAAAAGAACGTACTTACAACTTCATTTCAGAGGGTGAGGGAGAGCCTATTGTGCTCTTGCAAGGCCTGATGGGAGGATTGAGTAACTTTACGTCGCTAATCCGCTTCTTTTCCGAAAGAGGCTATAAAGTTTATTTCCCGGTATTGCCTATCTACGATTTATCCGTGCTCAATACCAACCTGACCAGTATTGCCAAATTTGTGGCTCGTTTTATCGAAGACGAAATCAAAGCACCGGTGACCCTTGTGGGCAACTCAATGGGCGGCCATATCGGGTTGATTCTGACCCTATCTCGCCCCGAATTGGTAAAACGTTTGGTGCTGACCGGAAGTTCTGGCTTATACGAACGGAGTTTTGGCGACAGCTTCCCCAGAAAAAGCGATAGAGAGTACATCAAAAAGAAAGCCCAAGAAGTCTTTTACGACCCACAAGTTGCTACGGAAGAATTAGTCGACGAAGTGTTTTCCATTGTAAATGACCGAGGCAAGGGCATTAAGACCGTAATGCTCGCCCGAAGCGCAATCAAACACAACATGGAAAAAGAGCTTCATAAAATTAGTGTGCCTACATGCATCATTTGGGGAAAGCAAGATAACGTTACCCCTCCCGAGGTGGCCGTCGAGATGGATCGTCTAATTCCTGATTCCGACCTCTACTGGATTGACCAATGCGGCCACGCAGCCATGATGGAAAAACCCGACGAATTCAACGAAATTCTTTACCGTTGGCTAGAGTCTAAAAAACAACCGCAGTAAAAATTCCCTTGGAAGCCCCAATGCTTCCATTTTTTATTTAAAAAGAACAATACCCGAACCTGCTATGATGATTAAATCTGTGTCTTTTGTCAAAAGTTCTCAAAAATGGCAAGATTGCCCCGCACCAGAGCTTCCCGAATACGCTTTCATAGGGCGTTCTAACGTCGGTAAATCTTCGCTAATCAACGCATTGATGAATCGAAAGGATTTAGCCAAAACCTCCCAAACACCAGGAAAAACCCAGCTTATCAACCACTTTCTCGTGAACGACTCCTGGTACCTTACCGATTTGCCCGGCTACGGCTATGCCCGAGTATCCAAAGTCCAACGTAAAGATTTCGAAAAACTCATCACCAACTATATTCTTAACCGTAAAAACCTCGTCAATCTTTTCGTTTTGATTGATGTAAGGCACAGTCCCCAAAAAGTAGATGTAGACTTTATCGAATGGTGCGGAGAAAACGGCATCCCGTTCTCTATCGTATTCACCAAAGCCGACAAGTTAAAGCCCAATGCCGCCCTGAAAAACATCGAACATTACAAAACCGAACTACTGAAAAAGTGGGAAAACCTGCCCGAAATCTACCTGACCTCTGCCGAAAAAAAGGAAGGCACGGAAAACCTCCTTCAAATGATAGCCCAAACCAATGAATTCTTAAAGGAAAACAAAATCGACTTCCATGGATAAAACTACGCTTGTCTGGAAAATAAAATCTTTCGAGCAACTCTCTACCACCGAACTCTACGAACTATTACGAGTTCGAACCGATGTTTTCGTGGTAGAGCAACAATGCCCTTACCCCGAATGCGACGGTTACGATTCGGAAGCGTGGCATCTTTGGGCCGAAAAAGACAAAAAACCCGTGGCCTATTGCCGGATATTCGCTCCTGGAATCAAATACTTCGAAGCCTCCATAGGTCGAGTATTAAGCCAGTCCGAATACCGGAAGTACGGGCTTGGAAAAGCCCTGATTTCTTTGGCCCTGCAAGTCATCGAAACCCGTTTCCAAACGTCTTCCGTAAGAATTTCCGCCCAAGATTATCTTTTGGATTTCTACCGCAGCTTAGGATTTCACCCCACGGGACATCATTACCTTGAAGACGGCATTCCTCACACCGAAATGCTCCGAAAATTTTAAAACCCGTCCTATCGTCCTTATATTCCTCACGAACCAAGAAATTCTTCTCATCTTTACTTTTTAGTTTCGCAAAAAATGAAATTTAATCTTTCCTCGGAATTTCAACCCACAGGCGACCAGCCCCAAGCCATCGAAAAATTGACCAACGGCATCGAAAACGGCGAAAAATACCAAACCCTCTTAGGCGTTACCGGCTCTGGAAAAACCTTTACAATAGCTAATGTGGTAAAGAACATCCAACGCCCCACCATCATACTGGCTCATAATAAAACCCTGGCCGCACAGCTCTTCATGGAGTTCAAAGAATTCTTTCCCGATAACGCCGTGGAGTACTTCGTCTCCTACTACGACTACTACCAGCCAGAAGCCTATATCGCCACCACAGGAACCTATATCGAAAAAGACCTCTCCATTAACGAAGAGGTGGAAAAACTACGTCTTTCCGCCACCGCAAGCCTTCTTTCCGGAAGGCGGGACGTTCTGATTGTCGCTTCCGTATCTTGCATTTACGGTATCGGTAATCCCACCGAATTTCACAAAACCCTCATCTCACTAGAAACCGGCAGCAAAACCACCCGAACCGCTTTTCTTCACTTGTTAGTTAATGCCCTATATTCCAGAACATTAAACGAATTTCAACGCGGAACCTTTCGGGTAAAAGGCGACGTTATCGACGTCTTTCCCGCCTATGCAGATAACGCCATCCGAGTGCAGTTTTTCGGTGACGAGATCGAAAAAATCCAAACATTCGATCCGATTTCCGGCAACGTGGAAAGTAATTTCGACAAAATACAAATTTACCCCGCTAACCTCTTCGTAACCTCCAAAGAAACCCTAAACAGCGCCATAAGGGAAATTCAGGACGATTTGGTTCGGCAAGTGGACTTTTTCCAAAAAAACGACAAGCCGTTGGAAGCCAAACGATTGCAGGAAAGAACCGAACTGGATTTGGAAATGATAAAAGAATTAGGATACTGTTCCGGCATCGAAAACTACTCCCGCTACATGGACGGAAGGCTCCCCGGCTCCCGACCTTTCTGTCTTTTGGACTATTTTCCGAAAGATTACCTGATGGTCATCGACGAATCTCATGTTACCATCCCGCAAGTGCACGCCATGTACGGCGGCGACCGTAGCCGAAAAGAAGCCCTCGTGGAATACGGATTCCGTCTACCGGCAGCCATGGACAACCGACCGCTAAAATTCTCGGAATTCGAGGAAATGCAAAATCAGGTGATTTATGTTTCGGCCACACCCGCAGATTACGAACTGGAAAAAACCGGCGGCGAATACATCGAACAAATCATCCGCCCCACGGGTCTATTAGACCCCATCATCGAGGTAAGACCCACCCATAACCAAATCGACGATTTGATGGAGGAAATCCAAAAAAGAGCCGAACTGGACGAAAGAGTCCTAGTCACCACCTTAACCAAAAAAATGGCGGAAGAACTTACCAAATACTTCACCAAATTCGCCATACGCTGCCGCTACATCCACTCCGACGTGGAAACTTTGGAAAGAATCCAAATCATGCAGGATTTAAGAACAGGCCTCTTCGACGTTCTCATCGGGGTTAATCTCTTAAGAGAAGGACTCGATCTCCCCGAAGTTTCGCTGGTGGCCATTCTGGATGCCGATAAAGAAGGCATGCTACGCTCTCGACGCTCCATGATACAAACTGTTGGGCGAGCCGCAAGAAACCTCAACGGAAAAGCCATCATGTATGCCGATAAAATCACCAAATCCATGCAAGCCACATTAGACGAAACCGAATACCGCCGAAAAAAACAACAACAATACAACGAAGTAAACGGCATTACCCCAAAACAAGTCAGCAAAAAAATATCCGAAACCTTGGTGGGAAGAGCCAAAGATTTTCCAGACGAAAAATACACCCAAAAAGAAATCTTACAAAAAGAAACCAAATCCTCCACTCAATACTCCCCTGAAGACCTCGAAAAACAAATTACCGAAAAACAAAAAGCAATGGAAGCCGCCGCTAAAAATTTGGACTTCATAAAAGCCGCTAAACTAAGAGACGAAATCGCCGCACTAAAAGGCTAAAACAAAAGCACAAAAAAGAGCCGTTAAAAATTTAACGGCTCTTAAAGTTGTCCACGGGACTTAAGATTTTTCCTAATCGGCTCCAAAATCGATGTTAACCCATTGATTTTTATCTCGTAAACCGTAGCCATCTGCATCCCCAATCGCCCCTGCGGAAAACCACCCTGCCTCGAAAACCACTCCAAATAAGACACCGGTAAATCCGCCAAAACCACTCCCTTAAATTTGCCAAAAGGCATTTTGACCACGTTTATCTCCTCAAGAATTTCAGGAGCCATGCCTTCCATCATATCGTTAAATCTATTTTTTTCTCGATTTCTTTTGGCTCGGGCATAATCAATTCATTACTGTCATCGTCGCTAAATTCATCCCGGTAAACCTGAATGAGCAACACCGTCATCGAAACCAAAATCGGCCCGAAAACCAACCCCATAAACCCAAAAAGATTCATCCCCATGATAATCCCGAAAACCGTATTCAAAGGATGAATATCCTCCAACTTTTTAAGTAAAGTAAACCTTAAAACATTATCCGTAACCCCCACAATCACAAGGCTATAAATAAGCACTCCTATCCCACCGAACATATTTCCCTCGGCAATCATGAAAATAGCAACCGGAACGTAAACAATCGCCGCTCCCACAATCGGAATCATGGACGTTACCGAAGTAAGCGCAAATAAAAGCACCGGGCTCGGAGCCCCAAAAATAAGATAGCCTATCAAGCCAACCAATCCTTGGCCCAAAGCCACCACAGGAATCCCCACCGCATTAGCAACCACCAACTTACGGAATTTATCTCCAATCTTGTTGATGTTCGCCCTCTTCAAAGGCATGGCACTTTTGACCAATTGCTCAAAAAAACGGGGTTTCTCCAACATGAAGAATAACATGAAAAACATAGAAAGGACAATCGTAAGGGTATTAAGAGTTCCACTCACTGCGGTGGTGGAAATTTTAGCCGCCGAATCCTTCAACTTATCCAAATTTTCCTGACTCAGCACGTCAAACCCGGTCTCACCGAGTATGAACGAACGGATTTTCTCCAAAAACGCATTGAATTTATCCATATAAGCCTGACTATCCCCCAGTTTCGCCACCAACATATCCACCAATAGGTAAACCGGAATAATAAGAACCACAACGGAAACCACAATAATGAAAATAGACGCCCAAAACGGAGACCAATTTTTCTTCTCCTGAAGATAAAAATTAAAATCCCTGGAAACAATGTAAAGCGTAAGCGCCCCCAAAAGCGAAGGAATAAACAAAGACAAATGGTATGCCATCAGCCCCAGCAAAACCGTGATGAGAAGAATGAGAAACACCTGCTTAATCTTGGTTTCACTAATCGATTTGTTGTTGTATTTCATAAGAAAAATGAATTAAATCTAAAAAAAAGCCTTTCTAAACGCACCCAAAAGTACAAATTTGAACCAACGGTTTTTTATATCTATTCCCGTTTTTTTTACATCATCGCACCTCGTTATAAATCTTACGGTAAAGCGCATAAATCACCGCATTCCAAAAAGGAAAAGTAAAGAGACCGCCCACTAACGTCATCACTCCAAAATACTTGAATGCAAATGCCACAAAACTGCAAACCAAAACTTCCAAAGGAAACCGAACCACCCCTTTATAACTCAATTTCAAAGCCTCTAATAGCCGCTTGTCCATAAAAAACATCAAAGGCGCGCAAAACAACGTCGCCAAAACCCAAAGCCCCCCCAAAAACAACGTCGGCAAAACATTGGTATAAACCATAAACCAAAGCAAATAAAACCCCAGATAGATAAAAAAATTAGCCCCCGAATACCCCGCAAAAAGATCGGCCAATTCCGGACGCTCCCCCTCATCCATCTTCCGATAAATCTTCAGAAGCCCCATGTTGAGCGGGTGAAGGAAAACCATCGTTCCGAGCACAATCCAATTGAAACGAATATAGTTAGGGTCTTTGGATAAGACTTTAACGCCTTCCATATAAGCCTCCATCCCTTGTTTCATTTTAAGCGACAACGCCTCATACTGAGCCATAATGCCTAACCGCTCCGAAAAATACAGCACCACCAGCAGAAGAATCGAGCCATAGATTAAGGTAAAAAACAGTTGATAAAACAGCGTCCGGCTCCAATATCTAAAAGCCTGAGTCAAAATCTCACCGATACCGCCGCCTTGGGAATGGTTTGTTTGCATTTCGTCCGTTAATTTTCTGCAAAAGTAACATTAAAAAAATTACATTTGCGGGGTGAAACCGGAAATTAAAAATGCTTTTGAACAAATGGATCAGCTCGCCCTTGCGCGCGTCCCGTTCTTTTTTATGTTTGATTTTTTGATGCAGCAAAGCATCGTATGCCCCGAAGACAGCCTTGAAGAAAAAGGCTTATTCATTGATTTTCCGAATTTTACAAACACAAAAACCAAAGATACTTCATCAAAAAAAACACTGGAAATCAAAGCCTTTCCCGAAGATTTAGCCGCTTACCAAAAAGGCTTCGAAATCGTCCAAAATCATTTAAAACAAGGCAACTCCTATTTGGTGAACTACACGAGAAAAACACCGATCGAACTGAACCTTTCCCTCGAAGAAATCCATCTTCGCGCCAAGGCGAAATACAAAATTTACTATAAAGACCGTTTTGTATGCTTCTCCCCCGAAACCTTCGTGGAAATAAACAACGACGTCATCTCTACTCACCCCATGAAAGGCACCATTGACGCCGCAAAGCCCGATGCTGCCCAGCAATTGAAAAATAATCCCAAAGAAAAAGCCGAACACTACACCGTCGTCGATCTTCTTCGGAACGATTTAAGCACGGTGGCTGACCATGTGCAGGTGGTCGATTTTCAAAGAATAGACTATCTGGAAACCAACCGGAAAAACCTTTTCGCCATGAGTTCCGAAATCAAAGGCGTTATAAAGCCCGAATACCAAAACAAAATAGGAAGCCTCATGCGAAACCTTCTTCCCGCTGGTTCAATTTTAGGCGCGCCAAAACCCAAAACCCTGCAAATTGTATTGGAAGCCGAAAAATACAATCGCGGATGGTACAGCGGCGTGAGCGGATGGTTCGACGGAAAAAACCTCGACAGCTGCGTCATGATCCGATTCATCGAAAAAGAAAATAACCGGTTCTTTTTCAAAAGCGGCGGCGGACTCACCCATCAAAGCCAACTTCAGGAAGAATACGAAGAAATGAAAAACAAAATCTATGTCCCGGTTTATTGAAAGCATCCAAATTAAAGACGGAAAAGTATTCCTGCTCGACCTTCACCAAAAAAGAGTCAACCAAACTTTTCTGCATTTCGGCCGTCCCCAAATGCTAAACCTAACCGAACTTTTCCTTGCCTTGCCTTGCCTAGAAAAAGGCCTGTACAAATGGCGTATCGCATACGACTTGCAAGGAAACGTTCAGAGTCAAATTCTGCCCTACACTCTGCCTAATCTCAAAAATTTCGCGCTGGTGGTAAACGATGAAATATCCTACCCCTACAAAAATGAAGACCGGACACTGCTAAACGAAATCAAAACACAATGCCCGGCCCAAGAAGCCATCATTGTAAAAAACGGAACCGTTACCGACACTACTTTCTCCAACCTTATTTTTTTAAAAAAACAAACTTGGTTCACCCCTGCGTCTTTCCTCCTGAATGGCGTCCAACGTCAACATCTTTTGAATACCAACAAAATAAAAGAAGAAGAAATCACTTTAGATAACATTAATGAATTTTCTCATTTCCAAATCATTAATTCAATGAATGGATTAAACCCCTCCTCTATTTATCCCTTAGAAGCCATTATGAACTTACCTGGTTTCAGACAACAGATAGTTTGAATACCTTTCCTCTCTTTAAAAAATAAATCGGCTGCCCTAAAAAGAGCAGCCGAAAATTTAAAGTTAAGATTTAAGTCAGATTACTTAACCATCAGTTTAACCGATTGTTTTCCATTGGAAGAATCGACAACGTTCAGAATATAAACCCCTTTAGGGTATTTACGAAGATCCAGCGATGTCTTAGCTTCATCCGAAGACTTGCTCTCCACTAGTTTACCCGACATATCGTAAACCGTAAACTGCTGCTTACCGCTTACCCCTACATTCTCCACAACGAACAAGCCGTCCGAAGGATTAGGATAAACCTTCAAGCCTTTACCGAATCCCGAAACATCGGATACGGAAAGCGTTGACGCATCCACCGTAATCACAACTTCCTCAGAACGAGCACCATCCGAATAAACCGCTTTCACACCATATTGGTAAACGCCTTTATTCTGAAGCGTCTCATTATAAGCCGTCTTAGCAATTCCTTGCAGTTCCTGAACCAAAGTACCGTCTTTAGAAACCTCGAAACCGATAAGAGAAGGCAAATCGTTTACCGCTGTGGTAACATATCCTTCAGAAGCCACCACCGGCTCTTCCGGAGCAACATAGACCAGCTCTTTAGGATTATCCGGCCTCAATTCCTGCGGTCCTTCGGGTTCTCTAACTTCCTTAGCAACCTTGGATGTATTGGAATACGGATCTTTATAACCTATCTCAATATCATCCAAAATCAGATAGAACCCATTGTCCTCTTTCTTCGTATTATGAACAAAAGCCAAATGCATCTCTTTTTGATTGTATCCCGATAAATCCACTATTACATTGGTGAATGCCTTTCTCTCACCAGAGGCCGGGAAGTCGTAGATTTTGGTTCCTTGCTGCACCTCCTCTTTAGTAGGCATTGTACCATCGGCTTTCGCTTCAACAAGGTAAACGGAATATCTTTCAGGGAACATATGCTTCACCCAGAAACTTAACTGTTCGGCTCCGGATTTAATCTTCTCTGTAACCAACCAGTTATTTGCAGTGAACGCACGCCTTGCAATCGTCCAAGAGTCTGATTTTGCAGAATAAAGCCCCGAACGGGTATTTCCTGCCACCTTATTAACATACCATTTTTCGTTATCTCCATCCACATCATAATTGCCTAACACAGACGATAACGTTTCTCCTGCTTCAAATCCCTGGATATAAGCCGGTACCATTTGAGGCCTCACCCATTTCAGTTTCAACTCTTTAGTGTCCTGATTCAAATCGTAAGTTAAATCCTTAACCGGCTTATGCGTTTCCTCCACATTAACATCCACCGTTTTCACTACCGAATTTACCGGCGAGGTCGAAGTAAGCGTAACTTTGTAGGCCCCTACCTTTCCGAATTTAATTTGAGGATTAGTCGAAGTGGCCGATGTACCATTGATGAATTCTACTTGATCCGAAGGGGTCACCGTCCATTGGAAGGCTGGTGCAGGATAACCTACCGAAGTATTAGATGCCGTTACCGACTGACCCTTGTAAATGTTATATGTGTTCAATGTAAACGCAGCCGTAGCGTTCGTACTAGTTACATTAATGTGGTTGGCTTTCTCCAATACATTCGATCCAAACGAGTTGGAAGCCTCCAAACGAGCCGTATAAGTTCCGTTTTCGCTAAATTGAACCTGCGGATTTTCCGAAGAATCATTCGTTCCGTTAACGAATTGATACGTCGAAGGCGTAAAGCTCCACTTGTATGTCGAAGGAACTCCCGAAGGTCCTTCAACCTGCTGACTAAAGGTTACCGTATCGCCATACTTGTGCGTAGTGGTTTTATTTGCTGAAAATTCCACCGCAGGAGCCGATTCTTCCACATAGTAGAACGACACATCATCCAAAAGAAATGCATAAGATTTTTGATCTGCCTCTGCCTTGTTTTGGAAACCTACATAATAAATTCCATCACTGTCCGGCGTAAAGATATAAGACCTTTTGGTGTAATTAGGCCCTGCAACCACACTCTCCGAAGTAATCGGCTTCGTCATATCGACTGCTTTCGGCGAAGTTCCGAAAGCCACATTTAGTTTTTCGTCAAAAGGTTGCAATTTCCGATCGAAGAAAACCACACGGTAAGGCTTTCCTCCCTTCAATTTCAAAGGATTGGAGAAAAGCCAGTCGTTCGTCCCCTCCCCTTGGTTAGGCCAGTTGATCGCAAAACTCGCCCCTGTTCTTGAAAAGCGTGTATCATCATACTTCCGCCAAGTTCTTCCATCTCCATCCACATCTTCAGATGCCCATCCGTAGGTCGCAAAATCCTTCTCAAAACCAAAACCATGTTTACTATTAGGAACGGTCAAATTAGCCACCGTACCAAACGTTCTAAATGACGCTCTGTTATTAACCGAAATTTCATCCTGAGCATAAGCCACCTCGGCCATAATCTCATAATTCACAAACGAACGACTGAAGTCCATTAGAACCTCCTTATCAACCGCTGTTCCGGGTGCCAAATTATCAATATCAATCGTTCCTTCTGAAACGACGCTATTGCCATCGTCTTTATTAATCAATTTGTAATTGATTTTCGCTCCGTTAATTACCTCAGCCCCTTTATTTTCATAATTAAATATAACAGGCGTACTGTCGGTGTAGTTTTCAACCGTCTGATTGGTATAAATCTTATTTAAAGCCAAATCATGCGCCAAATTTTGGTTAATTCCCGTAACAACCAATGAAAAAGCCTGTGCCTGATCTCCTTTCAATTCCCCCTTGTGGGAAACCACCAATTGGTAAACCGCACCCGCCTCAGGAGTATCGATAACCACTTGCTCCACATTATCCACGACATTATCTCCCTTGGTTGCCGGATTATTAGGATGCTCGGGGTCAAGTACCCAAGGCTTAAACTCATTTCCGTTTTTCAAAATCTTAATGTCCAAGTCGTTGACCAATGTCTTCGTACGGTCATTAAGCACCGCCTCATTAGGCAATGTGGTGGGCGCTGGATCTGTCCAAACAATCATGGCCTTTAACGGTACTTTGCCATCAGCCGTTAGATCGATCGTTTGTGTTTCGCCCGGATTTAAAGTATGTTCATCCACCAGCGACAGCTTCCCATGGGTGGAAATAGTCTGAGCCGCCTTAAAAGCATCCAGCAATCCCCAACCATAAGCATAATCGGGACCAATATTCCCCGCCTCCTTAGCCGTGTTGAGAACCAAGGCCTTAAGTGTGGCAGATCTCATATAAGAGCCGTTAACATTTCTATAATGCTGTTGCAATAACCCTATACTTCCCGATACATTCGGCGAGGCCATGGAGGTGCCATCATAGCTGTCATAAGCCACATTTCCCGTACCTACCGAAGAATAAACGTCCACTCCAACCCCAACAATGTCAGGCTTCACACGACCATCGTCTACAGGACCGAAGCCACTAAATGAAGACATCTCTACATCCGAAGGGCCATTGTACTGATTCAGTTTTTTAACAGCCCCCACCGTAAGGATATTTTTACCCAAAGAACTATGGTTAATGGAATCGAAACCAAACTCCCCTCCGTTCACTTGACGGGTCTTGCTGGAAGTCTGCCAAACCCAAGACGTACCATTAAAAACCCTTACATAATGAAGCCCTCCAGGTGCAGGTCCCTCCCCACGAGGGTTTCCCGCTGCCTTAACCAAGAGGTAATAAGGAGCATTATACGCAATTCTATCCCAATCTCTGTCGTAAGTGGTGTATTTTCCGTAGTATTTAAACTCCGTATCCTCATCACTTCCATACCAATGCCATCCGGTATTTCCAGATGCATTGTTCCAAGTAAATCCGCTATTGTATCCATAAGAATGATTGGAAACCAAAGCACCCGCTGCTGCTGCTGTCGTTACCTCCGTAGCATCCATATTCCAATCATTAGCCTGCAATTTGCCTCGGAAAGCCATTCCCTTAGCAGCAGCATTAACCCCGGCTCCTATCATCGTTCCGGCCACGTGGGTTGCGTGATCACTCACTACAGTTGCACCATCCGCCTGAACAACACGTCCTTGCAACTCCTGATGGGTAAGAAGAACAGCTCCCCCGTCCCACTCATAAAGTGTAAGATCCTGACCTTCCAAATTGAAAATTCCTGCCGACTCGTATAACTTATCGGTTTCCGTCCCTTGAGCCGCTCCGGAATTTGCCGTAACATAATAAAGCGGATGCCCCGTCTTTTTATTAACGTCCTGCAACTCATAAATCTTTCCTTCAAATTCAAACCGCTTCTTCAGATTGTACTCTTTCGCCAAAGATTCAATCTTCGCCTGAGTCGGTCGGGAACGAAGCAATTCTTTCTTGACTTTGTCCAATTCCGAAAGATTGGATTTCTTTTGAATCTCACGAACATCCTGCTGCGTTTGAGCAAAAATCCCCACACCGAGAAAAGCACATAACGCAACACCGATCTTCTTCGAATAGTTAAGTTTATTCATATATTAATTTTTTTGACCCGATAAATATATAAACATTTTTTAAAATATAAACACATTTAAATAAAATTAATTAAAAAACAAGCCTGAAAATTAAAAATAAATCGATATAAAAAGAAAAAAATAAAACAAATATCAATAAATTAAAATTTTAAAATAAACAAAACAACCACTAATTAAACATCAATTTAATAATTAAATTAAAAATATTTAAAATAAAACACAAATAATTAATTTACAATGATTTAGATAAAAAACAAATCCCCAAAAACCATGGATTCCCCAAAAGAACCGAAAACAAAGCCCATAAACAAATCGAAACAAAAACGCATTTTTATTTCGGGAAACATAAAGCCCAAACAAGGAAAATAAAAAGAGGCCGCCCCAAACAAGGCCGCCTCTCCAATCTCTATTCAGGAAAAATCGAAAGATTAGGTCAACATTCCTCCATCCACGTTAAGCACCTGACCCGTAACGTACGCCGACATATCGCTTCCTAAAAAGACGCAGGCATTGGCAACGTCTTCAGGCTGCCCTCCACGCTTCAACGGAATAGCCTCGCGCCACCCCTGAACCGTCTTTTCGTCCAAAGCCGCCGTCATTTCCGTTTCGATAAACCCTGGCGCAATGGCATTGCAACGGATATTGCGGGAACCCAATTCCAACGCTATCGATTTCGAAAAACCAATCACTCCAGCCTTAGAAGCCGCATAGTTGGCCTGACCTGCATTTCCTTTCACACCCACCACCGAAGTCATATTGATAATCGAACCGCTTTTAGCTTTCATCATCGGCTTAATCACCGCTTTGGTCAAATTAAATACCGAATCCAAATTCACCTTGATAATCGTATCCCAATCTTCTTTCGACATACGAAGCATCAAATTATCCCTCGTAATCCCCGCATTATTAACCAAAATATCAATCTGCCCAAATTCCGCAAGAACCTCATCAACCAATTGCTGTGCCGCCTGAAAATCGGAAGCATCACTCTGATAAGCTTTTATTTGCGTTATTCCACTTAAATCATTTTCAAGCGCCTTGGCTTTTTCTACAGAGCCTGCATAAGTAAAAGCCACTTTCGCCCCTTGTGAGGCAAAAACTTCCACAATCCCTTTGCCGATTCCTCTTGTTCCGCCCGTAATTAAGGCTACTTTTCCTTCCAATAATTTCATATCGCTATACTTTATTTTAAATCGAATTATTAATAACGAGAACAATCTCTCCTTTTAAAGTTTTACTTTTTGAAAACTCTATTAACTCATTGATTGTCCCCCGTTTGGTTTCTTCAAATTTTTTAGATATTTCCCGACTGAGACTCCCCCGGGTATGTTCGCCAAAAAAGGTTTTTATCTGCTCTAATGTCGTGTTGATTTTGTGCGGACTTTCGTAAAGCACAATGGTTTTCTTTTCTTCCGCCAACTGCATGAGCTTGGTTTGCCGACCCTTCTTCTGAGGCAAAAATCCAACAAATAAAAATTCATTATTAGGCAACCCCGAAACCACCAAAGCCGGAACAAAAGCCGTCGCACCAGGAAGGCAAATCATTTCGATACCGCTGTCCGAAGCCGCTTTTGCCAAAAGATACCCCGGATCAGAAATCCCGGGCGTTCCCGCATCGGTAATCAATGCTACATTCTGCCCCTGCTGCAAATCCTTGATTATCTTTTCCGTTGTTTGATGTTCATTGTGCAAATGGTACGATCTCAGGGGTTTGGCTATTTCAAAATGTTTCAAAAGAACCCCCGACGTACGGGTGTCTTCACAAAGAATATAATCCACCGCCTTGAGCGTGGAAACCGCCCGAAAAGTCATATCTTCCAAATTCCCAATCGGTGTAGGCACAAAATAAAGAATACCACTCATCACAAATTTTCAAACAAGGTTTTACCAAATGTTTCCAATCCCGGATCCCTCGCCCCCATCAGCAACAAAACCGTATCTCCGTCCAAGTGCGGACGCATCTTTTCCAACAGATCTTCTCTATTCTCCACGAAATAAGCCTTCTTACCCTCCGCCGAAATCGCTTCCACCAAATCGTTTGCCGAAATATCCTTTACCGCCGTACCTCCTGCATAAAAAATTTCGCTCATCCAAATTTCGTCCTCAGGTCGCAAAACCTTGGAAATCTCCTCCACAAAATCATTTTTCAGAAAACGAGTCGGTCCATAGCCATGCGGCTGAAACCAAGCCACCACTTTCGACGCCAAAGGTTGGCAAGCCCTAATGGAAGCCGCGCATTTTGCAGGATTGTGGGCATAATCGTCAATCACCCAAACCCCATTCTTCTGTCCCAAAATCTGATGCCTTCTGTAAATACCTTCGTAGCCTTGCAAGCTCTCAGCACAAACCTCTAACCCTACCCCGATGTGGTGAGCAACCGCCACAGCCGCCGCCGCATTTTCGGCACTATGCCGACCGATTGCTTTCATCTTGAAGGGTTGACCCAAAATCTCAAACGACAAAGCAAAAGCATCCTGATGAAAATGTTTTATATCGTAATTAGCCTCTTGCGCTTCGAAACCGAAATCGTTATCCGAATCCTCTGAAAGACTCAAAGCCAATTCATTAGAGCGGTTAACCACAAAAAAACTTTTCGTATTCCCCTTAAAAGCGGTAAACAATCCCATCAATTCGGAAATTTCCTGATGGTCTTTATCCACATTCAAAAGTACGCCGACTTCCGGCTCATAAAGCACCACCGACCCGTCACTTTCATCCGCCTCGATAATTAACCACTCGCCTTTTCCGACCGCCGCATTGCCAATTTTCCCCTGCCGAATCAAACGCGTAAGCCCCGCACCGGAAATAATACTGGGGTCCATCCCCGCATCAACCAAAATCTGAAATAACATCGCCGATGTTGTTGATTTACCGGAAGTTCCTGCAACCGCTATCGTTTTTTTACTCTTAGCAATCAGCGCCAAAAGTTCACTCCTACGGATGATCGGAATCCCCAATTCCTTGGCCTTCTTAACTTCGTACACCGTATCTTCAATCGCCGTGGAAACCACCACCAAATCAACAGCAGGGGTCAAACCGCTCCCGTCCTGAACAAAACAACGGATGCCCTCCGCCTCCAACTGCGCTTTCGTTTTATTGTACTGCTGCGGATGGAAATAACGATCGCTTCCCGAAACGTCCTTTCCGATCCCCCGAAGGTACTGCGCAATCGCACTCATACCCACGCCCGCAATGCCGATAAAAAAAACGGTTTTAAATTCTGAAATAGTTTTAATCATATCGCTTTTTCGAAATCGGAGAAAAAAGGAATCCCAAAATTCCCCGAGTTCTTGTTACAAAAATTTATTCTCCACCAACATCCAAAGCCTTTGGGCGTATTCATCCACTTTTTTCCAATTCCGTTCGTAGTAAATATCGCTAAGGTATTCCTTCGCTTCATCCAGAGTTTGAAATTGATTAAGCACCTGTATGGTTTCATTAAGCTCCGTCTGGCTCCCTCCGAAAAGAATTTTGGTAAAGGCTATTCGGTCGTTCAAATCCAATTTGAAAATCTGCTTTTCCTTTTGCGGCAACACAGGAGCCTCAGTCAATAGGGAAGTTTCCTGCTTCGTCTCCGAGACTTCCAATTGCTCCAACAATTCTTCATCGAAAAGCGATTGAACCGTCTTAAGCCCTTTAATGTTAGCCAAACGTATCTTCTGCTCGTGGGTCGGCTGCTCTTCCCTTTTCTCTAAAGCGTCCTCGTTAAAGTAAGACTTTACCTCAGATTCATTAATTAATTCTTTATCATTGGATTGTAAAGATTCCGAAACAACAACTTCTTCCTGATTCTCTGAAAACCTTCCGGTCTCCGTTTCCGTCGGTTCCACCGGTTCTAGAACCGGAGCATCCCCAACTTCTCTATTGCTTTCCACTCTCTGAATCGGTTCGGCTTGTATGTCCAAATCTTCCCTTTCCGAAGTAAAATCCTCTTCCAAATCCTCCTCCGAAGTAAACATTTCAGGCACGGCTTCATCCAAAAAATCTACCGAAGATTCCTCTACTTTTTCCAACACCTCTTCTTTGGCAACGGCCAAATCCTGATCGTCCAAAACCGAAGCATAAGGTTCGACACCCGACTCAAAAAGAACCGAATGCTCCTTTAAAAACTTCAAAAAACTTACCTTCTCCAATAGTCGTTCGATGTTTTCTTTACGGGAAACAAGCTGCTCGACATCCTCCAAAAGGGCCATTTCGGAAATTATTTCGCGGGACTCCATAAAAAATTTCTGCCTAATTTCCTGAACATTTTGCATAATCAATCTTATTAATTTTTCCTTATTTTTGAAGTTTGAAACTTACGGCTAAAATAACAAATGTTTTTAGAAAATACAATTAATCACGCCAAACAAAGCGGATGGATGGAAGTTATTTGCGGATCGATGTTCTCGGGAAAGACCGAAGAACTCATCCGAAGGCTGAGACGTGCAGAAATGGCAGGGCAAAATGTCGAAATCTTCAAACCAAAAATCGACACCCGTTACGATGAAGAAGAAGTGGTATCCCACAATCAAAATAAAATCCGAAGCACCCCCGTGGAAAGCTCCAATGAAATCCTACTTCTTGGCTCCACCTGCGAAGTCATCGGAATTGACGAAGCCCAGTTTTTCGATGACGGCATCGTTGAAGTTGCTAACAAATTGGCCAACAACGGCGTACGCGTCGTTATTGCAGGATTGGATATGGATTTTCTCGGTCGCCCCTTCGGCCCAATGCCCTATCTTATGGCCACTGCCGAATACGTGACCAAAGTGCACGCCATTTGTAAAAAAACAGGCAACCTCGCCAATTATTCCATGCGAATCACCGAAGGAAAAAACCTAGTGGAACTAGGCGAAACCGAAAGCTACGAAGCCGTAAGCCGTAAAATTTTCGTGGAAGAAGTCCTCAGCAAAAAAAAATAGATTATTCATTCTTTTACAATGAATTACACAGCCAATCAACTCGCATCCATCACCGGAGCAACCCTCGTGGGCAATGGTGAACTTCACGTGAAAAGCATCGCCTTCGACAGCCGAAACTTATACGCCCCGAACGAAACCGCCTTCATTGCGATTAATACTTCAAAAAATTCGGGTGAAAAATACATTGATGCAGCCATTGATAAAGGAGTGAAAACCATTATCAGCGAAAACCAAACCAACACCAACCCCGAAATCACTTGGCTTTTGACAGAAAACAGCATCGCCTTTCTCCAAAAACTGGCCCGCTACCATCTCGCTCAATTTCCCAACCTGCTTAGCATAGGCATCACCGGAAGCAACGGTAAAACCATCCTCAAAGAATGGCTTTACCAAAGTCTTTCGGACGAATATAAAACCGTAAAAAGCCCCAAAAGTTTCAATTCCCAGCTCGGACTTCCCCTCTCTGTACTCCAAACGGCCGAAAAACACCAAATAGGAATTTTCGAAGCCGGAATATCCCAGCCCGGCGAAATGCAAAAACTCTATTCCGTGCTTCAGCCCCGAATCGGAATACTCACCCATATCGGATCGGCCCACTTGGCTCATTTCAAAGACGAAGAACACCTTATTGACGAAAAATTAAAACTCTTTGCCTCTTCAGAAATTATTATTTTTAATGGTGATAATCCTCTGGTAGCCAAAAAAATAAAGAAGATCTATTCGGATCGAACTTTATGTTCTTACGGCTTTGCGCCACACAACGACCTCTTCATTGGTCCGAATTGGAAAAACCGATCCGAACCCATCCAAGTCTTTTCTTCTTCTTCGGAGCATTTTTCCTTTCCCGCCCAACAAAGGGACGAAGCCACACTAAGCAATGCCTTGTGTCTAAGCGCTGTCCTTAAAACAATGGGATTCAGCAACGAAAAAATCGTGTCTAAACTCAATGCCCTAAAAGCAGTGGAAATGCGTCTGGAAAGTGTAAACGGCGTACGCGGTAATCTCATCATCAACGATTCGTTTAATCTCGATTTGGATTCCCTCTCCATCGCCCTCCAATGCGTCGGAGAATACAATAAACCGAAAAAAACACTCCTCCTTACCGACATCGTGGAAGGAAAAAACAAAAAAGAACTTTACAACGAAGTCGTTCGGCTAATCAACGCAAAACAATTTGATAAAATCCTTCTCATCGGGAAGGAAATAGCCGAATTTCAACCGTTTCTAAATACCGAAACCCATACTTTTGATACCACAGAACAACTGATTGAAAGTAAAATACTTAACTCTATCGAAAACAGCCTCGTTCTGATTAAAGGAGCAAGAAAATTCGAGACCGAAAAAATCACCTACGAGCTCGAGCTCCAAAAACACGACACCGTACTGGAAGTAAACCTCAATGCCATCCTTCATAACCTCAAGGTTCATAAATCCTTCCTAAACCCCCAAACCAAAATGATGGCCATGGTCAAAGCCTATTCTTACGGACTTGGTGGTCATGAAATAGCCGAGTTTCTACAACATCACCACATTGATTATCTAGGGGTTGCTTACGCAGACGAAGGTGTAGATTTAAGACGAAACGGGATTACCACGCCCATTATCGTCATGAATCCCGAACAGCACAGCTACGGTACCATCATCGATTATAATTTGGAACCCGAAATCTACAGTTTCCGCGTTCTGAAGCAGTTTCATTCGGTCCTAAAAAGCAAAGGATACGAAGGACACTACCCTGTGCATATCAAATTGGAAACCGGAATGCACCGTCTTGGTTTTAAGACTCTTGAACTGGAAGAACTCGTCCATCAGTTAAAATCGTCAGAGCTGAAAGTAGCCAGTATCTTCAGCCACCTCTCCTCCTCCGATCTCCCCGATGAAAAAAACTACAACCTGCAACAATTCGACGTTTTCAAAAAAAACACGGATTTTCTCATCCGAGAACTCGGTTACGCCCCTCTGAGACACATTCTCAATTCGGCCGGTATCGTCAATTACAGCGATTACCAGTTCGACATGGTACGGATAGGCATCGGCATGGTCGGTATTTCACCCGATCCCGAAACCCAAAGGCAACTGCAAAGTGCCGTAGTCTTTAAAACAGTAATCTCCCAAATTTCCGAAATAAAAAAAGGCGATTCCATAGGGTACAGCCGAAGATACAAAGCCGAAAAAGATACCCGAATAGCCACCATCCCCGTCGGCTACGCCGATGGCATTCCCAGACGCATCGGTAACGAAAAAGGATACGTTGGCCTTCACGGCCATTTGGTGCCCATTGTCGGAAACGTATGCATGGATATGCTGATGGTGGATATCGGCGATAGACAAGCCCATGAAGGTGACGAAGTCATCCTCTTTAACGGCAACCCCAGTTTGGAAACCTTCGCCTCCTATTGCGAAACCATTCCTTACGAAGTACTAACCTCCATTTCCAGACGAGTTAAAAGGGTCTATGTAAAAAATTAATCCTCCGCTTTTGTCTATATTTTAGTTAAAATCCAACCAAAAAGTAAAAAATCTGTCACCAGAATTCCCCTTCTCTCCCTACCGAAAATATTGTTTACATTTGCTTTATTTGTTTTCAACTATGAAAAAATTGATTTTTTTGGCGTTTTTATTTGTTTTTTCGTCTTTTTTTACGCAAGTAAACAATGACCTTAAACCACCAAAAAAACCGAAAATAGGGCTTTCTTTAGCCGGTGGCGGTGCCAAAGGTTTTGCCCATATAGGCGCGCTGAAAGTCATCGATTCTTTGGGCGTAAAAATCGACTACATCTCCGGAACCAGTATGGGAGCAATCGTGGGTGGACTTTACGCCTCGGGATACACCGCAAAGGATATTGAAAAAATCGTTTTAGAAACCGATTTTTATAGTCTTATCGCCAACGAAAAAACAAGACAAGAAACCTCGTTTTTCAATAAAACCACCGATAAATACTTACTTACCGTTCCGATAAAAAATGGTAAAATCAACGTTCTTCCCAAAGCCATTTCCACGGGACAAAAGAACATCTATATGCTAAAGGAACTCTTTAAGAATGTTTCTTCCATTCAGGATTTTTCCCAACTCCCAATCCCATTCATGTGCGTGGCAACAAACTTAGAAAGCGGAAAAATGGAACTTTTTGAGAAAGGAGATCTCATCAGTGCCATCATGGCCAGTTCGGCTTTTCCCTCACTCATGGATCCGGTAAAAATAGGAGACAGCCTCTACATCGACGGAGCTATGACCGTTAATTACCCTTCCAAACCATTGAAAGACAAAGGTATCGATATCGTTATCGGCGTAGATCTAAGCCAAGGATTAGCCACGCGAGAAGAACTTAACTCCTTGGTTTCCATCCTGAACCAGGTTATTGATTTCGGTATTCAAAAAGAAACCAAAAATCAACTCAATTACACCGACATTAACATCCATCCCGATTTAACCGGTCTTACCGCTACCAGCTACGGCGATAAAGAACGCATCCTTACCGCAGGACGCACGGAAGCAGAAAAATACGTCGAAGTGCTAAATAAACTCCCAAAAAGAGCCACAAGCCTGCTCCGCGCGCCTATTAACCCCATTTATTCCAACGTCTATAAAATTGATAGTTTGCAAGTGGAAAACAACAATATTTTCGGACGAAATTACATCCTGGGAAAAATGAATTTAAAGTTGCCCTCCATGCAAACTTACGGATCCATCAACAAAATGGTGGACAAACTTTACGCCACAAACAATTACCACCTTATCTCTTACGATATTGTTCAAAAAAACAATCGCAATATTCTCCAATTGGATGTGGATGAAGACGACACCCGTTTTTTTCTGAAATTCGGGCTGCACTACGACGAACAATTCAAAACCGGACTAGTCATTAATGCCACCACGAAAAGATTAATCCTGCGCAACTCAACCATTTCGTTGGATGCCGTCATAGGCGACCGTCCTCGGTATTATTTCAACTATTTTATGGATAACGGCTACATTCCGGGATTGGGCATTTATACCTCGGGAATGAAACTCTATCTCAGAGACAACAAAGGCGCATCCACCGAACAATGGCTATGGTTCCGAAACGAAGCATTCATCCACTCCATATGGAAAGATCGCTACGCAATAGGCGGCGGAATGAGCCACAATTATTTTGAATCAACCGTTTCGGTTGATGGCACCAAAGCCAAACATTTTTTTAACCCTTATCTTTTTATCAAAAGCGATACCCAAGACGATAAAAACTTTCCAACGCGAGGATTTTTTTTAGAAGCCGAAGGAAAAATCCTTGAGCTATTCAACAGCGACTCCGAACTTACCCCGATACAAGCCAAAGGCGATATAAGAATGTATTTTCCTTTTGCTTCGTGGTTTACATACAACGCTAACCTATTTGGTGGTTTTACGGCTAACTACGACCATCTTTCGCATTATTACCATTACCGCATCGGTGGTATTTTTGAACAACGCTTAGGCAATTTTGTTCAAATGCCGGGTTATTATTTTGGCGACCGCTCCTCTCCTAATCTTTTGGCGGTTTCCAATAATTTTCAGTTTCGCTTAAAGAAAAATTATTTCGTTATCGCACATTTCGCTTTGGCCAATTTGTTCGATCAGGTAAATTTCAACCAAATCGTTAAAATAACCGATAAATCATTAGGTATTACACTAGGTTACAAATCCCCTTTCGGACAAATAAAAATCAATTATAGTAATCCTATTAATCGTAATAAAGGAATGTTCAACGTTATTCTTGGGCATTGGTTCTAAACTAAAAGTAAACTCTATCTCATGATAAATTATTTTTTTGAAGCAATTGATCAAATCCCTCTTGCCGAGAATACGACGAGCTGGTTGGAAAACATCATTTTTTCGGAGAATAAAAAACCCGGTAAAATCAACTATATCTTTTGCGATGACGATTACCTTTTGCAAGTCAATAGGACGTACCTCCAACACGATTATTACACCGATATTATCACCTTTGATTACAGTAAAGGAAAGACGATCAGCGGTGATATTTTCGTATCTTTGCCCCGCATTTCGGACAATGCCACCACCCTATCGGAAACCTTTGATCAGGAATTGAGACGGGTCTTGGCTCATGGCATTCTTCACCTTTGCGGCTATAAAGACAAAACCGAGGACGAGCAAAAAGAAATGCGAGGCAAAGAAGATTTTTACTTGAGCATTAACCACTGATTTTCAATTTGCATCCATACCTTTTGCAGAAGGAAGACTTTAAAACCGCTTTAAGCTTACTTCGGAAATAAAATTTCTAATCGGGGTGAATGGAATTATACGAATAACTACACCTATGTTTCACGTGAAACATAGAAAAAAAATAAAAAATAATGATTGACGAAATATACGATGTAATCGTGGTAGGTGCCGGACACGCCGGTTGTGAAGCCGCCGCTGCCGCTGCTAATTTGGGTTCAAAAACCCTCTTGATTACCATGAATATGCAAACCATCGGACAGATGAGCTGTAATCCAGCTATGGGTGGTATTGCCAAAGGGCAAATAGTAAGAGAAATAGATGCCATGGGCGGTTATTCGGGAATTATTGCCGATAAATCTGCCATTCAATTCAAAATGCTCAATCTCTCGAAAGGTCCTGCAATGTGGTCGCCAAGAACCCAAAATGACCGCATGCTCTTTGCCGAACAATGGCGCCTGGCTTTGGAACAAACACCAAACTTGGATTTTTTCCAAGACATGGTAAAACAATTAATCATCGAGAATGGAAAAGCCGTAGGAGTTATCACCTCTTTAGGCATTAAAATAAAAGGTAAATCCGTCGTTTTAACCAACGGAACCTTCCTCAACGGATTAATCCACGTGGGCGAAAAACAACTCGGCGGAGGACGAATGGGAGAACCCCGAGCTTTCGGCATCACCGAACAATTGGAAGAATTAGGTTTTCAGTCGGGACGAATGAAAACAGGTACCCCACCACGTGTAGATGGAAGAAGCTTGGATTACAGTAAGATGGAAGAACAAAAAGGCGATGAAAATCCGGGTACTTTTTCTTATATGAGCAGTTCCAAACTCACAAAACAAAGGAGTTGTCATATTGTTTACACCAACGAAACCGTGCATGAAATTCTTCGTGAAGGTTTCGACCGAAGCCCAATGTTCAACGGAACAATCCAAAGTTTGGGTCCTCGTTACTGCCCGAGCATTGAGGATAAAATCAATCGTTTTGCTGAACGAACCAGGCATCAACTTTTTGTTGAACCCGAAGGATGGCATACCGTCGAAATCTACGTTAACGGTTTTAGTTCTTCTCTTCCGGAAGAAATTCAAATCAAGGCTATGAGACATATTCCCGGCTTTGAAAAGGTAAAAGTTTTCCGTCCCGGATACGCCATAGAATACGATTATTTCCCGCCCACCCAACTCCATCATACCTTGGAAACCAAATTGATCGAAAACCTCTATTTTGCGGGGCAAATTAACGGTACCACAGGCTATGAAGAAGCTGCCGGACAAGGTCTTATTGCAGGGATTAATGCACATAATAAGGTTCACAGTAAAGAAGAATTCATCCTAAAAAGAGACGAAGCCTATATCGGCGTACTCATCGACGACCTGATTACAAAAGGTACAGAAGAACCTTACCGTATGTTTACCTCCAGAGCCGAATACCGACTTCTACTTCGTCAGGATAATGCCGATATTCGTTTGACCGAAAAATCCTATCATCTAGGACTGGCTAAAGAAGACCGTTTAAGAAAAGTAGAAGATAAAATCGAACAAAGCAGCAAACTGGAAGCTTTCCTTCGGGAAACCTCGCTTAAACCTAAGCAAATCAATCCAATACTGGAAAGCATTAATTCTTCTCCGGTGGATCAAGCTTACCGTGCTTCCCAAATTCTTACTCGACCCAATATGAAATTGGAGCTTTTAGAAAACATCGAAGAAATACGAAATACCAGTTCAAATTATAGCGAAGAAGTTAGAGAACAAGCCGAAATCAATATAAAATACAAAGGCTATATCGACAAAGAAAGAGAAAACGTCGCAAAACTTCAACGTATGGAAAACATCCGTATTCCTGAGGATTTTGATTTCAGCCAAGTGTCTTCACTATCAGCAGAAGCCAAACAAAAATTCAATCAAATCAAACCGAAAACCATAGCCCAAGCCTCAAGAATCAGCGGGGTATCGCCTGCCGACATCAATGTATTGTTAATTTATTTAGGTCGATAATTTCAAATTGTTTCACGTGAAACAATGGATTTATAATCCGTAAACTGCATGAAAATAAAAGATCATTTTTTATCTCAAGAAACGTTTGAACTTCAAGAAACCTCTATTTCGGGGGTTCTAAAAACTCATCCCATTCCCGAGAATCTGGCTTCGTATTATGAAAGCAAAGCCTATATCTCGCATCATCAAGATAACGGAGGATGGAAAGAAAAACTATACAAATTTGCCCAATCTTTTAATCTGAATTACAAACGAAACATCGTCTCAGCAATAACCTTCAAAAACGCAAGAGTCCTCGATTACGGATGTGGTGCGGGCGAATTTGTCAAATTCATTGAGAATGATTTTGAAACCTATGGTTTTGAACCCAACGAAAAGGCACGAGCAGCTGCTGCAAAAAAGACAGAAAAAACAAAAATAATAGAAAATATTGATCAAATCAAAGATCAAAGTTTGGAAGTCATTACCCTATGGCACGTTTTTGAACATATTGAAAATCAAGATGATATACTTGATAAATTTCGTAACAAACTCGTAGACAAAGGGATACTAATCATAGCAGTTCCCAATTACACGTCCTTTGATGCCCGTCATTACCAATCCCATTGGGCAGCCTACGATGTTCCCCGTCATTTGTATCACTTTTCAAAAAAAGGAATGCAACGATTTTTAGAAGAAAAAAACTGGACGCTCAAAAAAATAAAACCTCTCCTACTCGATTCGTTTTATATTTCCATTCTCAGCGAAAAATACAAAAAAAATCCTCTTTTTTGGCTCAAAGGAGGGATCATTGGAGCAATTTCTAATTTTAAAGCATCAAAAAACGGAGAATTTTCAAGTTTGATATATATTATCGAAAAAAAATAGTTATTCGATTTTTAAGCCATTTCTGAAAGCCATTTTTTTGACTTTTTTCAGGAAAAAATGAATTTGGAGCAAAAATAAGGTTCTTCTTCTTTCCAATAAAAAAATCGACCTTTGAAAATTCAAAGGTCGATTTTTAATTTCTACTTGCAAAAAATGTTATTTATTGATTGCCGCTACACCTGGAAGTTCTAAACCTTCCAAACTTTCCAGCATCGCTCCGCCTCCCGTAGAAACATAAGAGACCTTATCCGTATAATCGTTTTGTTTCACGAATGCCACACTGTCGCCTCCCCCTACAAGAGAAAAAGCTCCTAATTTTGTCGCCTCGGCAATACTGTCTCCAAGAGCTTTCGTTCCATCAGCAAACGAAGGCATCTCAAACACGCCGATAGGACCATTCCACAAAATCGTACGAGAATTCATAATCACATCGTTAAAAATCTTGCGGGAGCGTTCGCCTGCATCCAGCCCCATCCAACCTTCCGGAATATCATAAATATCCACCACCTGCTTTTCGGCATCATTGCTGAAATTATCCGCTGCTACGGCATCCACGGGAAGGTAAACTTTCACGTTTTTCTCCTTGGCTTTCTGCAGTATGTCTAAAGCAAGATCCATCTTATCTTCTTCTACGATGGAATTTCCAACATTTCCACCAAGAGCCTTAATGAAAGTAAAAGACATCCCTCCGCCAATGATGAGATGATCCACCGCAGGCAAAATATTCTCTATAATGGTAATCTTAGTCGAAACTTTAGATCCTCCTAAAATAGCCAATACCGGTTTTTCCCCCGAATGAAGCACTTTATCAATCGCTTCCAACTCTTTGGCCATCAAAAGACCGAAAAATTTAGTTGAAGGAAAAAATTGAGCAATAACCGCCGTGGAAGCATGCTTACGATGGGCTGTACCAAAAGCATCATTCACATAGGCGTCCCCATGAGCAGCCAGTTTTTCCGCAAAAGCCTCATCCCCTTTTTCTTCCTGCTCATAGAACCTAAGATTCTCCAAGAGAAGAATTTCACCGGGTTTCAACTCGGAAGCCATTTTGGAAGCCTCTTCCCCAATGCAGTCGGCACAAAACTTCACTTCCTTTCCAAGTACTTTTTCAATCTCCGGAACAATATTTTTCAGCGAAAACTCTTCACTTACCTTTCCTTTTGGTCGTCCCAAATGCGTCATGAGAATCACCGAACCCCCGTCTCCGAGTATTTTATCAATTGTGGGTTTGGCTGCCACAATTCTCGTATTATCCGTTACTTTGAAGTCGGCACTTTGAGGGACGTTAAAATCCACTCTGACCAACGCTTTTTTGTCCTTGAAATCAAAATCTTTGATTGTTTTCATAATACTATTCTGAGTTTGTTAGATCCTGACACAAATTTAGCATTTTCGCGTGGGATTCCTATGAACTTTTTCCGGCAAATTTCCACACCGCCTCCTAACAATACTCATTAACATCTTTTTGTTTTTTAAATAAAAAATAAATGTAGGTTGTTGTTATGTATTGTGAATTTTGGGGATAACTTTTCGGGGGATATTCTTACCGGTTTATAGGGAGGTTATCAAGAGAGTTATACACAGTATAATTTTCTATTAATCATTATAAAACACTTTTTATTCACATTTGTGGATAATTAATATTACCGCTAGTTTAGGGATAATTTCTTTATGGAGAAACTAAGGATTTTAACCCTAAAAGAAAGTTGAAATACAAGATGGCATTTTCTTGGTGATTGTGTATTATGAATTTTATTTCAATCGGGAAAGTTTATTTTTCTTAAAGTTTTCCACAGGGATTATGATTATTATTCACATCAGGGTGTTGGTAAATGCAAGTAACTGATAAATAGAATAATAAAAATTTAACACATAAGTTTTAGCTTTCATTTTCAGAGGATTACCTTGTCCTAAAATTTTATTTCCACGGAATTCCATTGGGGATAATTCGGTTTCTATGCGTAATAATGCTATTTTTGTGGAAATACTAGCTCTAAATCTTATGAAAAAACTGGCTATTGCCTGCGACCATGCCGGCTTCGAGTACAAAGAATTTCTGAAGGAACAGCTTTCTCCCTATTACGAAATTACCGACTATGGGACGCATTCGCTGGATTCGGTGGATTATCCCGATTTCGTTCATCCCGCCGCGGCATCCGTGGAAAAAGGAGAAAATGAAAAAGGCTTGTTGATCTGTGGCAGTGGCCAAGGCGTACAACTTTCGGCCAATAAACACCAAGGCGTGCGCTGTGCATTATGCTGGATGCCCGAATTGGCGGTTTTGGCAAGGGCGCACAACGATTGTAATATGGTGGCTATTCCGGCTCGTTTTATTTCGAAGGAATTGGCTTTGGACATCGTCAAAAAATTTCTTAGCACGGATTTTGAAGGAGGTAGACACGAGAACCGTGTTCGTAAAATTTCCTGCATTTAGTCTTTCGGATTTTACTTCTCTCTGCAGGGGCGTTTTCTCTATGGTTCGTTTTAACAAGCGGAACGAAAGCGGGTTCTCTGTAACTTATTATTATTTATAACTTATTATTATGGCAAAAAAATCAAAATTTATATCCCAAAAAAACAACCATAAACTGCAAGAGTTAGGAAGGAAAATTCTGGCTTTCATGAATGGCCAATCGGATAAAATCTACAATTACAAACAAATTGCGGACGGTGTCGATCATAAGAATCCCAGACAGAGGGAGTTGGTAATCCAGTCGATTCATCGTCTTTTGGCCGAAGACCGCATCAAGGAGGTGGAAAAGGGCAAATACATTATTAATTTGGAGATCAAGGGCACTCTTACGGGAATTATTGACTTCAGCCAAAACGGAAACGCTTATGTGGATGTGGAAGGGCTGGAAGAAGATATCTTCATTCATTCCAAAAACGTGAAGGATGCTTTGCAGGGCGATAAGGTTCTTATCGTTACATACCACTATAAGGGAAGACGGATGGAAGGTTCCGTTTTGGAAGTGATCGAAAGAAACAAAACCGAATTTGTGGGCACTTTGGATTATATCCGTCACAAGGATTTCGGTTTTGTGGTTTGCGACCGTAAAGTGATTAATACCGACATTTTTGTTAGGAAGGAGAATTTTAACGGTGCGACACACGGTGATAAAGTGGTGGTTAAGATGCAGGATTGGAAAGCCGGCGAGAAAAATCCGGAAGGCGAAATTCTCCAGGTTTTGGGAACTCCGGGAGAGCACGAAACCGAAATTCATTCGATTCTTGCCGAATACGGCCTGCCTTACCATTTTCCTGAAGAGGTGGAAAAAGAAGCCGATGCCATTGACCGCGAAATAAGAGAGGAAGAAGTTGCCAAGCGTTGGGATATGCGCCAAACGCTTACCTTCACCATCGACCCTAAAGACGCTAAAGATTTCGACGATGCCCTCTCTTTACGGAAATTGGATAACGGAAACTGGGAAATCGGGGTGCACATTGCCGATGTTTCGCACTATGTGCGGCCGGGGACGCTTCTGGATGAGGAGGCTTATCAGCGTGCTACGTCGGTTTATTTGGTAGACCGCGTGGTTCCGATGCTGCCCGAGGTGCTTAGTAACGGGGTTTGTTCGCTCAGGCCGAACGAAGACAAATACACTTTTTCGGCTGTTTTCGAAATGGACGAAAAAGCCCGTATTCTGAAACAATGGTTTGGCCGTACGGTAACCCATTCGGACAGACGATTTACCTATGAGGAAGCCCAAGAACGCATTGAAAGCGGTGAAGGCGATTTGGCCGAGGAAATTTTGGTATTGGATCGTTTGGCAAAAATTCTCAGGGACGAACGGATAAAAAATGGAGCAATTACGTTTGACCGTAGCGAGGTGCGTTTTAATTTGGACGAAAATAATGACCCTATAGGGGTTTATTTCAAAATCAGTAAGGATTCGAATCACTTGATTGAAGAATTCATGCTTTTGGCCAACCGTAAAGTGTCGGAATATGTGTCTTTGGGACGCAAGTCGGAGCCGACTCAAAATACGTTTATCTATCGGGTGCACGACGATCCCGATCCGGCAAAATTGGAGTCTCTCAAAGAATTCGTAGGCACTTTTGGTTATAAAATGAACATTTCCAATACCAAAAATACCACCCAAAGCATCAATAAATTATTGAAAGATGTAAAGGGGAAAGGGGAAGAAAACATGATTGAAACCCTTGCGATGCGTTCGATGAGTAAGGCGGTGTATTCCACGGATCCTATCGGGCATTACGGATTGGGGTTTGAATATTATTCGCATTTTACCTCGCCTATACGAAGGTATCCCGACTTGATAGCCCACCGTTTGCTTCAGCACTACCTTGACGGGGGAAAATCTCCCAATAAGGCGGAAGTGGAAGAACAATCCAAACATTGCTCGGCGATGGAGAGGCTGGCTTCCGATGCGGAGAGGGACAGTATCAAGTATATGCAGGTTAAATTTATGGATAAGCATATTGGTGAAATCTTTGAAGGAGTAATTTCCGGCGTGGCCGAATTTGGTTTTTGGGTGGAAATTCCCGAAAACGGTGCCGAGGGACTCATTAAACTTCGGGATCTTACCGATGACAGTTACCTTTACGATGCTAAAAATCATGCGGTATTCGGAACACGTCACGGAAAGCAGTTTCAGTTGGGGGATACCGTAAAAATCAAAGTAATGAAGGCCAATCTTATTCAGAAGCAGTTGGACTTCAAGATTGTGGAATAATGCTTTTCTTTTAACTTTGTGGGGGATTATTTATTTTGAATTAAATGATAGAACTTATCCTTTCTGCCGTTGCTTTGGGATTGATGTTGAGTTTGGTGTTTATCGGGCCGATTTTTTTCCTTCTGATAGAAACCAGTTTTATTCGGGGTTCGCGGCATGCTCTTGCTTTGGATTTGGGAGTGATTATGGCGGACGTGCTGTGCATTGCGGCGGCTTATTTTGCCAGTGGCGATATTGTTCATCTTATTGACCAATACCCTGGTTTTTATCGCATAACGGCTTTTATTGTCTTTATGTACGGTATTTTTATGATGCTTACCAAAACCAAGATGAACCTTCCCAAGGAGCAAAAATTGTTTTCTCAGAGTTACTTTAAAACGTTTGTTAACGGGTTTCTTTTCAATTTGCTTAATGTGGGGGTTATTTTATTTTGGTTGGTAACGGTGATTTCCGTTCGGAACCAATACCCTGAGACGGAAGACTTTCTGTTGTATATCGGGGTGGTAATTCTAACGTATTTGGGTGTGGATTTGCTTAAAATCATTTTGGCAAAGCAGTTTCATAAGCGAATCACTCAGAATGTGGCTAATTTCATTCGGCGTTCGGTGGGGGTGGTTCTTATTTTGTTCAGTTTTTTCATATTTTCCCAAAGTTTCAAGAAATTTAATCAGTTTGACAAACGGTTGGAAGAGGCCGAAAAACAAGAGGTAAAAATCCCCAAAAAACAAAATCAATGACAAAACATATAACCCATCCCGAAAAATTAAAAAAAGGCGATAAAATCGCAATCGTATCGCCTGCAGGAGCTTTGTCCGAAGGGGATTTGGATAGAGGTATTGCCCAAATAGAAGCTCGGGGTTATGTTCCGGTGTTGGGAAAACATCTTTATACGCGTTATGCCAACGGTTATAACTATGCGGGTACGGAAAAACAGCGGTTGAGTGATATGAACTGGGCGCTCAACGACGAGGAAATTTCGGCGGTTTGGGCTTCCAGAGGGGGGTATGGCTGCCAGCATCTTCTAAAACATTTGCGTCTTGGTGGCTACCGCAAAAAACCGAAATGGTATATCGGGTATTCGGATAATACTGTCATACAGGCTCTTCTTTTGAAGAGAGGATTTTCGTCGATTCATGGCCAAACACTAAAAACGGCTTCATTTGGGGTTTGTTCTCAGGCTTACGAGGGGATTTTTGAGGTATTGGAGGGCGGACGCCCAATCTATACTTTGCAGGCGCATCCGCTGAATCGCAAGGGGCAAGCTGAGGGCATTTTGGTGGGCGGTAACTTGGCTTTGATTTATGCGTTGCTCGGAACGGCTTATTCGTTCGATTTCAAGGATAAAATTTTGTTCATTGAGGAGATAGGAGAGCCTTTTTATGCTTTGGATCGGATGCTCATGGCTTTAGAACTGGCCGGAGTATTCCGAAAAATCAAAGGATTGGTGATCGGCGGAATGACCAACATGGGTAAAGAAGGCGATAACGAACAGTACGAGGCTAGTTTTGACGATTTTGCTTACCAAATCATTGCCGAACGCATTAAACAGTATGATTTTCCTGTGCTATTTGGTTTTCCCAATGGGCATATTTTCGATAACCGTCCGTTGGTCATCGGGGCTAAAACTCGCCTAAAAGTGGATGGAGAGTCTATTTTGTCCTTTGAAAATTAAATCTGATGGCGGAACATAACGATTTCGGGCGTTGGGCGGAAGAAACGACCGTTGTATTTTTGGAGTCGAAAGGGTATCGGATACTGGCCCGAAATTACAGATACCAAAAAGCAGAAATCGATTTGATAGCCGAATTCAAAGATTTGGTTGTTGTGATTGAGGTCAAGGCGAGAGCTTCAAAGACTCCTACCCGACCGGAAGAGGCGGTGAATCGGAAAAAAATAAAACGCCTGGTGGGTGCTGCCGATGCTTTTATGGCGGCCCATCAAATGGACAAAGAAGTGCGATTCGATATTGTATCGGTAATTTTGGAGTCGGAAGGAAAGTATACCATTACTCATTTGGAGGATGCTTTCGAGAGTTTCGATGCTGGCCTTTAGTTTGGGTACGGGCAATATAAAATTTAATTTTTTTCAATAGGAAAACTCCGAAAATGAATTCGGAGTTTATTTTCTCATAGCGGATGCAAAATTTTATTTGATTTCCACGCAACCGATTCTTCCGCCTGCATTACCGGTGGGTTGGGTTTTGAAATCGTCTGCTTTGGCATGGATGATGATGGATTTTCCGATGATGTTTTTAGTTTCATCTTTACAGCCAATGCACCATTTATCGGTTTTCATGACCATTCTTGCGGTTCCTTTTTCATCGGCTTTCAGGTTACCCAAGTCACCGGCGTGATGTTCGTGGGAAGCCCATTTTCCATGTTTTTCGTTGGTGGGATTCCAATGGCCGCCGGCGGAGGTTCCGTCTGCTGAAGAACAATCGCCAAATTCGTGGATGTGCGAGGCATGAAGGCTGTTGGGAGTAAGGTTATAAACGTTCATATCCAATTCGACGGTATTACCTTTTTGGGTGAACTTGGCCGTCCCTTGGGTTTGGGTTCCGCTTTTAGCAGCAATGGTATAAGTTTTTGTGGTGGTGCAGGAAGCTAAGGCCAGCGTAAGCGCAATTGCCGAAATTACAGATGTTTTCATTTTTTTGGATTAAAATAATTAGCTACTTTAAAGGTAATAAATATTTGAAAATAAACGGGCAGGAAAAGAATTTATTTTTATTTTTCACGTGAAACATTTGTTTTAATTATTTGATTTATAATATTTTGTATTGTTTACTTTTGTGTTTTGTTTAAGTTTTTAAGGATTAAAGTTGGATTTTGATTGTTTTTTCTTCGGAATCTCCAATCTTTTATCCAATTTTGCATCATGACCGAGAAAGACTATCAAGAAGCTTTGGATTGGCTCTTTGTTCAAGCACCGAATTATCAAATTCAAGGGCAGAAAGCTTATAAACCGGGGTTGGATAACATCCGTGCATTATGCAAGCATTTTGGCAATCCCCAGGAGCAAATTCAGACCATTCATATTGCAGGGACCAACGGCAAGGGTTCAACCAGTAATATGTTGGCTTCCGTGCTTCAGGAAGCGGGCTATAAAGTTGGGGTTTATAACTCGCCCCATTTAGTCGATTTTACCGAAAGAGTCAAAGTGAATGGCAAGAAAGCCGATAAGGTTTTCGTTTACGATTTTATCCGAAAGCTCAAGACGCTTCCCGAGACTATCCGACCTTCTTTTTTTGAATACACTACGATCATGGCGTTTGACTATTTCTTTCGGCAGCAGGTGGATTTTGCCATTATCGAAGTGGGATTAGGCGGGCGGTTGGATTCCACCAATATCATTTTACCGAGAGTTAGTGCCATTACCAACGTGTCTTTAGATCATACGTCCATTTTGGGGGATACCGTTGAGGCCATTGCTCGGGAAAAGGCAGGAATTATCAAACCAGGGGTACCGGTGGTGTGTGGTGATCAAAACGAAAGGGTAAAAGAAATCATTAAAGAAGTGGCACAATCCAAAGAAACGAAATATGTGGACGCTTCCATAGGGGCTCCCTCCTACTCTTCTGATCTTGAAGGTCGTTACCAAATTAACAATATCAAAGTGGTTTTGGGGCTCGTTGAAGAACTGAAGAATCAAGGGGTAGGCATTTCAAATCAAAATATTGAAGAAGGCCTGAAAAACGTGGGACGAAATACGGGATTTATAGGCCGGTGGTATCGTTTTTCGGAGGATCCTTTGGTGATTTGCGATACGGGGCATAACCGGGCTGGTTTGGAGGAAGTTTTTTCTCAACTCGAGTCGATGGATTTATTCAAACATATGATTTTGGGGTTTGTCAATGATAAGGATGTGGGGTCTATTTTACCTTTATTGCCGAAAAATGCGGCTTATTATTTTGTAAAACCATCGGTTGAACGTGGCCGGCATCCTTCGGAGTATGAAGAGGAGCTGAAAAAAATGAAAATTAATTATAAAATTTTTGAAGATGAGCAATCAGCGTATTTATATGTAAAACAGATTGTTACAAAAAAAGAAATGATTTTTGTGGGCGGAAGTAACTTTGTTGTAGGAAAATTTTTAGAAAAAAATTTGCAGGAATAAAAAATCGTCGTATATTTGCAACACCAAAAACAAGGGTTCTTAGCTCAGTTGGTTCAGAGCATCTGGTTTACACCCAGAGGGTCGGGGGTTCGAATCCCTCAGGACCCACAAAATCTCAGAAAATTCTGAGATTTTTTTTATTTTCCTTGGGGGTGGTTAGCTCAGTTGGTTTAGAGCGTTGCGTTGACATCGCAGAGGTCACTGGTTCGAATCCTGTACCACCCACTTCACCAAGTAAACGTCCTGCCTGAAGCGGGGCGTTTTTTTATTGGCAGGGAGTGAGGAAAGCACCAAAAATATTTCCGTAAATTTGCCTTTTTCTAAAGGCAAAATCATGATCGATATAAAAGCAATCCGCAGCCAGTTTCCCATTTTGGATCAAAAAGTGAACGGGCATCCTTTGGTGTATTTGGATAATGCGGCGACCTCCCAAAAACCGCTAGGCGTGATTGATGCGCTCCGGAATTATTATTTGGAGAGCAATGCGAATGTCCATCGGGGGATTCATACACTTAGCCAAATTGCTACCGAACAGATGGAGGCTGCCCGGAAGAAGGTGCAGCGGTTCATTGGTGCTCGACACGATCATGAGGTTATTTTTACGAAGGGAACGACAGAGGGGATTAATCTTATTGCTTATGCTTTAACGCCTCTCATTAGCGAGGGGGACGAGATTATTGTTTCTCACTTGGAACATCATTCCAACATTGTGCCTTGGCAGATGCTTTGCGAGAGAACTGGTGCAGTGCTTCGGGTGATTCCGATGGACGGAAACGGGGTGTTGCAATTGGATTTTTTGGAGAAGATTCTGAATGAAAAAACCAAAATAGTGTCTGTCAATCAGGTTTCTAATGCTTTGGGGGTGATTAATCCTATTGAGGAGATTATAGCCATGACGCGCCGGCTTTCCTCGGCTTGGGTTGTGATTGACGGGGCTCAGTCGGTTCCTCATTTCAAAATCG
Organism: Bergeyella anatis; assembly: GCF_036016955.1. Taxonomy (NCBI): domain Bacteria; kingdom Pseudomonadati; phylum Bacteroidota; class Flavobacteriia; order Flavobacteriales; family Weeksellaceae; genus Bergeyella; species Bergeyella anatis. The sequence goes on from NZ_JAYWXI010000002.1 coordinate 145,321, forward strand.
ATGTTCAGTCCATGGATTGCGATTTTTTCGTGTTCTCGGGGCATAAGATGTACGCTCCTATGGGAACGGGGATATTGTATGGGAAGGAAGCGGTTTTGGAAAAGATTCATCCGTTTCATGGTGGTGGAGAAATGATTCATACTTGTTCTTTTGAGAAAACGACTTATGCTGCTCTTCCCTTCCGCTTGGAGGCAGGGACTCCGAATGTGGGCGGAAACATTGCTTTAGGGGCGGCAGTGGACTTTATTGAATCGGTTGGTCATTCCTTTATTCAGGAACATGAAGAAGCCTTGCTTGCTAAAGCTCAAAAGCAACTTTCGGAAATTGGGGGACTGAAGATTTATGCCGAAAAAGCCCCGAGAACCGGCGTAGTGTCTTTTACCATTGAGGGGGCGGGAATTGCTTCCGATGCCGGCATGATTTTGGACAAAATGGGGATCGCGGTCAGAACGGGGCACCATTGTACGCAGCCGATTATGGACTTTTTCAATATTGCGGGTACGGTACGGGCCAGCTTTGCGGTTTACAATACGTTGGAGGAGATTGATGTTTTGACCGAGGGGGTCAGAAAAGCCAAACGGATGCTTCTGTAAAAGATTTTTTTAAATGGCGAGAGATTATTAGGGTTTGTTGATTCAGGTTGTTGATGCAGATTTGGGAAACTATCCCGACAGAATGAATGCATAGAGCATAAAAAAGAGACCGAAATTTCGGTCTCTTTTTGTTTTTATTGAATGAAAATTAATTTCTTGAAGGAGCTTCCCTTTGAATCACGGATACTGCAGGAAAGTGGTCGCTGTATCCTCCGGTGTAGGAATCAAAGTTCCATGAACGCTTGGGATACCCTTTGAACTGCCCTTCGCGGTTTATCATATAATCGGGGGCATAAATTTCCGCTTTGTAAATGCTGTATTGTTTGGAAAGCGGTTCGGAAGAAATCAGGTTTTTCGATACGATGATTTGGTCGAAAAGGTTCGGAGCGTCCCGATAGGCCAAAGAAGCGATACCGGCGCGGTATAATTTGGTCATTAGGTTCAAATAGGGCGATTGGTCAGAGAGTTCCTTTTCGGTTCCTACAGCGCCTAAATGACGTCTTAAACTGGGGCTTACGGGATCGTCGTTGAAGTCGCCCATGGCAAAAAGTTTAACCGAGGGGTCTTTTTCTCTTATTTTATCCATTTCTTGCTTCAGGGCTACGGCAGCCGCATTACGACGAGCGGCCGAACGGGCTTCGCCTCCACTTCGGGAAGGCCAGTGGTTCATGAAAACCGCAATTTTTTCGCCGTCCAAAAGTCCTTCTGCGATTAAAATGTCCCGAGTGTAGGAGCGTTTGCCTTCGTCATCGAACATTACGATTTCTTTTTTGTACGAATGGGTAGGCAAAAAACGGTGTTTTTGATAAATCAGCGCTACGTCAATTCCCCGGGCATCGTAGGAATTGTAGTGAATAATGCCATAATTCCCGTTGGCAAGAGCAGATTTCTTGATTAGATCCTCGATGACTTGGCGGTTTTCCACCTCAATAAGCCCTACGATTGTCGGAAGGCTGTTGGTGTATTGTCTGCCCAGTTCCGAAATGACTTTGGAGAGGGTTTCCAATTTATGGTTATAGACTTTTCCGCTGTAGTTTTTAGCGCTTTTTGGAGTGAAATCGTCGGCAAGAACCTGATGACGAATCACTTTTTTGCCAACCAAGAGCGAGTCGTTCCAAGGGCCGGCGTAATCTTCGGTAACCTCCAAATACTTGAGCGAATCGATGGGGACACTGCGGTGGAAATTCCGGTGTCCTATGGGAAGCGTTCCGTCGATATAATCGGCCGAAGCAATGGTATCCCATAAATTTTCCACGTTCATAAAAGCCACGGTGGCACGCTGCACCTGGCGCCTCTGAGCCTCCGTTAGCACCAAGCTAAATACGGCAATAAGGATAAGGAATTTTCTCATTTTAATGATTTCTCATGCAAAGTTACTATTTTCTGACTTAGATAAAAGCCCGTTGAAAAAAAATAGCTTTTGACGTAATATATATCATCTTTTTTAACGATAAGATAATGTTAAAAACCTCATAACTTTACTAAAATTAAGTTAATTTTGTAGTCTGGTATTTTATCAGGACATTTTAGAATACAATTTTTTAAATCATGATAAAAAAATTATCTTTAGTCTCGTTATTCACTATGCTTCCGGCATCTTTTTATTATGCGCAGACCACGGTTTATGCTTATGTAAAAGACGCTCAGGGCAACCCTGTGGAACGAGCAGAAGTGGATTTGGTGCAATCGGCTAATGATGTGACAGCCGATAAGATTGGTTACTTTCAGTTTGTGGATCTTAAGCCGGGAACCTACCAAATCGTGGTTACCAAGCAAGGATTTGAGCAAAGAATAATCGATTTTCAGGTAGCTTCTGACGAGAAGAGAAAAGATTTGGGTGTTATCAGCCTTCTTCCTTCGGCCAATACGCAAGATATGGGTATTCTTCTCATTGATGATGCGGTTGCGGACGCGGATGGAAGTTCCATGCAGCCTACGGTAGGGCTTTTGAGTTCGGGAAGGGATGCTTTTCAAAATGCGGCGGCTTTCGAGCTGGGGGCTTATTGGTTCCGCCCGAGAGGGATTGATAACCGTTTTGAAGATGTTCTTTTCAACGGGGTATCCATGTCCAAGAACGATAACGGTCGCATCGATTTCAGTAATTGGGCGGGACTTAACGACGTAACCCGTTACCCTCAGGAGAATGCGGATAATTTGACTCCTTCCGAATATACTTTTGGAAACTTGGGTGGTGTGGTTTATTACAACACAAGGGCGTCCAGTTTTAGAAAAGGGGCTTCGTTGGCGTATTCCCTTACCAACCGTAGTTACCGGAACCGTCTGATGGGGACTTACTCCAGCGGAATGATGGCCAACGGATGGGCTTTTACCGTATCGGGAAGCCGTCGATGGGCAGAGGAAGGTATTATTGAGGGAACCGTTCAAAATTCTTACGCTTATTTTGCGGCGGTAGAGAAAAAATTCTCGGAAAGGTTTTCCATTAACCTTACGGCTTTTGGTACGCCTACACGTAGAGGAACCAATAGCCCGAGCACGCAGGAGGCCTACGATATTTTGGGCAAAAATTACAACTCTTTTTGGGGTTGGCAGGATGGTGTGAAGCGGAATTCGAGAATGCGGAGAACTTTCGAGCCGGTGTTCATGCTTCAGACTTTTAATAAACTAGGGAAAAACAGCAATTGGAACAATACCATTTCTTATCAAACAGGCGAAGATGCCAGAAGCCGCTTAGATTGGTTCCATGCTCAGGATCCCCATCCTACGTATTACCGCAGATTGCCTAGTTATGGTATCTCGAGCAGGGATGAATTTATAGCCAACAGTCAGATCAACTGGGAAAGCCTTTACCTTGCGAACTTCAATAACAGAGAGGAGGGGGCCAGATATTCCCTAGTGGAAGACGTGAGTAGAGATAAAACATTCAACTTTATTTCCCATTTCGATACGAAACTCTACGACAACTGGAAATTGAACCTTAACCTGGCTTACCAAAAATTAAAGTCCGATAATTTCAGAAGAATAGAGGATCTTTTGGGTGCGAGCTATGCTAATAATTTGGATGCTTTTGGAAGCGATCGTCCTTACAATATGGATGATCCGAACACCAAAGTGGGAGTTGGCGACCGAACCCAGTATTCTTTTGATTTGCTTCGGGATCACCTTTCCCTTCATGCGGAAACCGAGTTGGATTTGAGAAAATGGAGTGTGGCGGCTTCTGCTTTTGTTGCTTATTCCGAGTCCCAAAGAAACGGGCATTTCCGAAACCATTTTTACCAGGATAATTCCAAAGGGAAAAGTGCTGTTTATGATGCTTTGGAAGCAGGTTTGAAGGCCCGAGTGACGTACAAATTGGATGGTCGTAATTTCGTGACCTACAGCGGAACGTTCTTTAGCCTTGCCCCTACCCTTAACGAGATTTTCATCAACCCGAGGGTTAGCGATTTTGTAACCCCTGGTGTGGCTAACCAAATCATCAATTCCAACGAATTGAGCTACATTCATCGTGGTCAAATCCTCAAACTCCGACTATCCGCTTACTGGACGGATATCGACAATGCTACGGAAATTACCCGTTATTACGGAGAGGGCTTGCAGTTGGGCGATAATGCCGTGGCCAGCAACGCTTTTGTTACCGAGGCTCTTACGGGCATTCGCAAGAGACATAAGGGGTTGGAGCTTGGTGCGGATCTTAAAGTTTCCCCTACGCTTAACATTATCGCTGCGGGAAGCTATGGCGAGTACACTTACGAAAACAATCCGAATCTTTATCTTACTTTGGATTCTGACCTTTATGCCAGAGGGTTTGAGAGCTTGGGTCAGGCAAATATCAAAGGGTATAAAGTGGCCGGTACGCCTCAAAAGGCGGCGTCTTTGGGCTTCCGTTATAACAGTCCTAAATTTTGGTGGTTTGGGGCTTCGGCGAACTATTTGGCAGATCAGTTTCTTAGCTTCTCTTCAATCATCCGTTCAGCGAGTTTTTACACCAATCCGCTTACCGGAGACCCTTATGCCGCTTACGCGGATCCTTTTTCCGGAACGGCTATCCCAGAGGCAACACCGGAGAATGTGGCTGCACTCGTGAAACAAACCAAGTTTGACGATCAGTTTATGATTAATGCCAACGTAGGTAAATCGTTCCGATTCGGAAAATACCGGATGGGTGTGAGCCTTAGCGTTAACAACGTGTTGAATAACCGTAATTATGTTACCGGAGGTTTTGAGCAAGGAAGAAAATCCAACTTCAGGGAGTTTTATTTGGAAAGCCAAAGAGAGACCCCTTATTTCGGACCAAGATTATGGTATGACCGCGGAAGAACCTATTTCGCAAACGTTTATTTAAGATTCTAAAAAAACAAACAGACAGCAATGAAAACAGTTTATTCATATATTAACAGTGTTCTGTTCGTGGTTTTTGCTTTGATGCTTGGGAGCTGCGTTCACGATGACAAGTATAATACGCCGGATCTTTCCGAGTATCAATGCGGAGAGCTTAAGGCAACCATGACGCTGAAAGAACTGAAGGCAAAAGCCCAAAACGAAACCTTCACCGAAGACGATGTGGTGGAAGGGTATGTTTCTTCATCCGACGAGACGGGAAATATTTACAAATATATTTTTATTCAGGATAGTCCGTCCAACCCAACGGAAGGTTTGGTTATCAGCGCCGATGCGGTTAGTATGTACACGAAGTACCCGCAGGGGGCCAAGGTGTACATCAAGCTGAAAGGTTTGGCTATGGGGCAGTATGGTAGTTTTGTCCAGCTTGGGGCAATGGATGCTACGGGAACGTTTGGAAGAATTTCCGAGAAGATGCTTTACACGAACATGATTCGTTCCTGCACAGAAAAAGCAACGATTGTCCCTCACGAAATGACGCTCAGCGATATGAGAACGGCTAACGACCAATATGTCGGGACGTTAATTAAAGTTAAGGATGCCGGTTTTCATGCCAATGCGTTGTGTACGCAGTATGCTTCGGAGGGCAATACGGTTAACCGGAGCTTGATTGATCCCACTTTTACGGGGGTATCGAGAGTGGTTCGTACCAGTGGTTATGCCTCGTTTGCCACAAAAACGATTCCTTCGGGCCAAGGGGATTTTGTAGGGATATTGAGTAAATTCGGGACGACTTATCAGCTTTATATTGTTCGTGATACGGATTTGGATATGACGAAAAAAAGAAGCGACGGATTGGAAGCTCCTTGTGCTGCGGATGCCTCTGCGGCGGCTAAAACAGTGGCGGAAGTGAAAAAACTTTATAGTGGAAGCCTGAAGCAAATTTCAGATAACATTACCCTTACGGGACGGGTTATTGCGAATGATGAAACTGGCAATCTTTTCAAATACATTTATTTGCAAGATGCGACGGGAGGAATAAAGATTAACATCAATATGACTTCGCTTTACTTGGATCGGAGATTCCAAGTGGGAAGGCTTTTGACGGTGAATCTTAAGGATCTTTACCTTGATAGTGTAAACGGCGAACTTCAAATCGGTGGTTTGTTCCAAAACCGTTTGGGGCAAGTGGAAACCGGAGATGTTTACAAGCATTTTTACCGCAATGAAACGCCTGTAGTCGGTATTGTGGCTACGGAGAGAACCCTTTCGGAGTTAACCCCTGAAGATGTGGGTAAATGGGTGAAAATTAAAAATCTTCAATTTATCGACAGCGATTTAGGGAAAAACTATGCCGAAGGCAATGCCGTAACAAACCGAACTTTGATGGATTGTAGCGGAAATACCATTCTTTTGAGAACGAGTGGTTACGCCAATTTCGGAACACGAAACGATCCTTTCCCTGCAAATTCGACCGAAATAGATTCTGGGAAAGGGGATGTCTACGGGGTGCTTAGTATTTTCAACGGAACGTACCAGCTTTGGATTACTAAACTAAGAGATATCGATTTGGATAATCCTCGATGCGACGGTTCACTTCCGGCAAAAACGACTGCGCTTCTTCAGGAAGGCTTTACCAATTTGGATAATTGGACTACGCCTGCCGTTGTGGGAACCCGTACTTGGTTTTCCATTAACCGAGGGAATCCTACGCCAGCAGCCCGTATGGACGGAAACCGAGAGAATACGGAAGCTTGGTTGGTTACAAAAAATGCGGTGTCTTTAGCGGGGTATTCCGATGCGTACCTTTCTTTTGAGTCCGATGGACGCAACAATGGAAATTCTTTGGAAGTATATGTAACTACCAATTATACGGGAAATCCTGCTACGACGTCGTGGACGAAACTCGATGCGGTATTTGATACCAATCTCAATGCTTGGGACGACTATACGCCGTCGGGCAAAATCAGCCTTAAGAACTTCAGTGGACAAAATATCTATGTAGGGTTCAAGTATGCTTCAAGTGCTGGAGCATCGACGATATGGACCATTGATAACGTTCAAATTCGGGCAACAAAATAGCGTTTGTCAATTTAATTATTGCATAAAAAAACAGAGTGGTTTATTTCCACTCTGTTTTTATTTTAGCTTTCTTGGTAGAGTCTTTCCAAATAATCTTTTTTGGAAATCATCCTTGCCCCTAAACTTTCAAGATGTTCCGAATGGATTTGGCAATCAATCAGATCGAACCGGGCAAAATTTTTTGCCACAAAAGTGATGAATCCCGCTTTTGAAGCGTTACTGACTTTAGAAAACATACTTTCGCCACAAAAGATGCGGTTAACGATTACCCCGTAAAATCCGCCGACCAATTCGCCTGCTTTCCAAACCTCGACGCTCAAAGCCTTGCCTTCCCGATGAAGAGTTACAAAAGATTCGATCAATTCTTCTGAAATCCATGTTCCGTCTTGGTCTTTTCTGGGAGCCGTCATGCAGCAGCGCATGACCTGCTCGAAACATTGGTTTTCGGTCACCGTAAATTCATCGTTCCTAAGGATTTTTCGCATGGATTTAGATACTTTCAACTCCGAGGGAAAAAGCACAAAGCGCGGGTCCGGACACCACCACATAATCTCTTCGCCAGGATTAAACCAAGGGAAAAGCCCCAAGCGGTAAGCCAGCCATAGTCTTTCGGGTGATAAATCGCCTCCGCAGGCCATAAGACCTCCTACGGGATGGTAATTTCTCGGATCGGGGAAAATCATTTGGGAAGGGTCGATAAAGAACATTTCGGGATAAAAAATCCCGCCGCGGAGGCAGGATGATTATTGGAGGGTTGGGTTTTAGAAAGGTAAATCATCGTCTTCCTCGTCGTCAAACGGATTGCTATTGGTATCCACAGCGGGAGTGTTTGCGTTGGGTTGCGCATGGATAGGCTCGTTATCGAATCCTCTTCCTGTTTTTTCCAATCGCCATCCGACGATAGAGTTGAAATATTTTACTTCGCCTTGCGGGCTGGTCCACTCTCTTCCTCGGATATTGATCCCCACTTTCACTTCATCCCCTTCCGAAACACCGTCTAAAAGCAGCGCTTTTTCCGATAAAAATTCGATATTTATCGGCTGAGGGTATTGCTCCTGCGTGAGAAGAACCATTTCCCTTTTTTGAAATCCGCTTGCAAATGTTTGAGTTTCAGAGAGTCTTTTAACTGTACCTTGTAATTCCATAATTCAAATAGCTTAGGTTGTAAAATTAGGAAAATCCAAATAAAAAATGCCGAATCGGGGAAATGAAATTTTTAGAAAAAAGTTTAGGAAAAATTTGTTTTTGTAAAATAAATAGTGCTATATTTGCAACCACAAAAAAAGAGTAACGTTCTTTATTAACAAAGCGGATGTGGTGTAATTGGTAGCCACGCCAGACTTAGGATCTGGTGCCGTGAGGCGTGGGGGTTCGAGTCCCTTCATCCGCACTTTCATCCCCTAATCTCGGTTAGGGGATATTTGCGAAAATAGCTCAGCTGGTAGAGCACAACCTTGCCAAGGTTGGGGTCGCGGGTTCGAGTCCCGTTTTTCGCTCTATTTCTACCTTGCCCTGGTGGTGGAATTGGTAGACACGCAGGACTTAAAATCCTGTGTCCGCAAGGACGTACGGGTTCAAGTCCCGTCTGGGGTACTTACAACGCTGAAAATCATTCGATTTTCAGCGTTTTTTTTATTGCTTTACTGCGAATGACTGAAAAAACAACGATTTAAGTTGCTGTTAAAACCGAAAGCAAGGAAGAATGGTTTTGATAGTGTAAAAATTACAATTTGTTAAACATTTGTTTATATTAATATTTTTTTTTTAAAAAAAATCAAATAATTTTGACATTTATGTATTTATTATATATTTGTAAGGGAATTTAAAATTAAATGATTAGAAATATAGTGTCAGGGCTATCAGGTTAGAGGCGTATTGCGGGAACTAATCGGAATGAACGTGTTAAAAATTTGGCATGAAGAATTTTATTTTTATCATTGTTTGCTTGTTAACGACAAAACTAAGCGGGCAAAATCTCATTGTAGAGTATTTGGCTGAAAATAAGAGTGCAGAGCAACATTACAGTCTCTATCTGATAGATGGTGCTGAGGGGACGTACGATATTAATATTTTTCATGCCAAATATCCGGATTATTCAGACCTTTTAAAGGATGACGCATTTTTAAAGTCGCGTATTTACATCAATAGTTTGAAGAAAGAAGGCGAGGCCATCTACGGAGTAAGATATCATAACAAAGGAAGGAAAGTCTATAAAGACACTCCGCCGCCCATTGGCTGGAAAACGAGCAATGAGGTAAAAACAATCTTGGGCTTTCAATGCAAGAAGGCAACCGCTGAATTCCGCGGACGAAACTATACCGCTTGGTATACGGAGGATATTGCGGTATCGCAAGGGCCTTGGAAGTTGCGGGGGTTGCCGGGATTGATACTGGCGGCTAAAACCGATGACGGAATTTTTTCTTTTGAAGCGGTTAATATAAAACTTAGCTCGCCGCTTTCTGTGCCGGAAAAATTCAAAACGATTTATGCTTCCACGGATGTTATTTCGTACCAAGAACAAATTTTGGACGAGAAAATAAAATTACAAGAAATTGTAGCTCAACAAATAGCCAGCCTGCCGAAGGATTATGTTCCGGTCAGCGATAGTTCCCCGAGTAGGAACGGCGAGATGGAAACTTCTTTTGAGTGGGAGAAAAACTAAAGTCTTGTGATGAGAGGGTTGTGGGCCTTGTTGCTTCTTTTTCTATTTGTGAGGATTTCTGCACAATCGGAGATTCGGGGACGGGTCGTATTTCCTGATGGAAGCACAGCAAAAGCCAACCTCATTTTACTTAATGCCAATAATGAGACGGAAACTTTCGGTTTTAGCGATAAAACGGGAAGTTTTTCCCTGCGTGTTGGGAAGAAAGGGGCGTTCAGATTACAAATAAAAGCACTGAACTTCATTACAAAGGAAATCGCCGTCGATATTACAAAAGAAAATCAGGTTTTAGATTTAAAAACAATTGATATTGAAAAAGTTAGCGAAATAAAAGAAGTTGTAATTACCCGTGCTAATCCGATTAAAATAAAAAAAGACACCATCGAGTTTAACGCTCAGAGTTTCTCCTCCGATACAGAACTGACGGTAGAAGATCTGCTGCGGAAAATCCCCGGGATAACCGTGGGAAGTGACGGTAAAATAAAATTTGGTAAAAAAGAAGTAGAGCGGGTGATGGTGGAAAACGACGACTTGTTTGAACAAGGCTACCAAACGCTTACTCAAAATATGCCTTCCGCTTCACTGGATAAGATTCAGGTTCTCAAAAACTATTCTAAGAATAAGCTTTTGAAAGGGATAGAGGACTCCGAAAGAGTAGCAATAAATCTTACGATAAAAGAAAAAATGAAAAGCCAATGGTTCGGAAGCGCGCATTTGGTTTCGTCCAGCTATATTGAAAACAGGCATCAGGCTAAGTTTAACCTGATGAATTTTTCAAAAAAACGAAAAATCTATGGCCTAGTAAATTACAATAATTTAGGAGTGGATGAGATGAAAGGCGTAGGTTATCTTCTAAATCCTTCTTCTGCCAATGAGGTGGAAAACGTGGGTGAAAATTTGCCCCCGTTGTCCATCGTCCATTTGCATTCTAAAAATCAATTTTTTGAAGACAAAAGAACCAATTTTAATAATGATAAATTGGCTTCTATCAACACTATCTATAATTTTCAGCAAGATTGGAAACTGAAAATAGTAACGCTTTTTAATGCCATAGAAAACAGAAACTATATCGATAGCCGCCGCACCGTGCATTATGACGGACTTCAGTTTACCAATATTGAAAGCAAAGCCTGGAAACAAAATAAACAAAACATCATCGGGAAAATAGAACTGCTGAAGGAACGCCCCTCATCGTCTTTGCTTTTCTATAATAAGCTGGCTCAGCTTGATGAAATAAACGATAACCGTTTTGTTTTCAATCAACAAATTAATTTTCAAAATGGCAATAATCAATTATTCACCAATGAAAATAGATTAGTCTATACCCGGAAAAAAGACGAAAATACGGCGATAGTAGCGGTGGCAAAATATGTATACCAGCATCGTCCCTACACGTTTTTTACCGAAAACGATGTATTTCAATACGTTTTGAACCATCCGGATATTCATAAAATAAAACAAAATATAGACTCTAAAAAACAGTTTGTAGGCGCCAAATTTTCATTTCTTAAAACGTATTCCGAACACAAAAAATTAGAATTGCAAGCAGGGAATGAGATCAAAAAAGACTTTTTAAATACCGATGTTAATTTTTACGGTATGGCCAATGAAAGCATTAATGCCGATACTTCCGATTTCAGAAATAATCTTAGTTTTTTGCAAAACAATGCGTATGCACAGTTTAAATTCTCCAACAAAAAGGGAAGATGGAATTATGGCCTACAGCTTACAAGCCAGCTGATCTACACGGACTATAATAACGCCAGTAACGCAGGGTTTTATTGGACACCGAACCTCAATATCGGCTATCAAAATCGAAAAATAGGGGTTTTTAACTTTTCGATAAGCCGAAAAATAAGCACAATGGAAATTACCGATGTCTATCAAAATTACATCTACCAAGGAGATAGAAGCTTTATTAAAAACGAAATGGAAATAACTCAATTGCCACAATATACCATGAATTTTTCTTATAATATTGGTAACGAATTGTCAAATAGCCTCCATGTTCTTGCCTTTTATCATAAGAATGAAGACTATATCTCTAATAATATGATTGTAAATCCTAATTATACGATTTATCAAAATATTTTAGTAAAAAACAATGCCAATTTCTCTGTAAATGTAGAAGCCAAAAAATACCTGAGATTTATAAAGTCAAAATTGAGTCTTTCTAACGCATTTTTCACTTCAAACTATGAGAATAGCGTAAATAATGGCTCGCTTATTCATACCCGGTTTTCCAACTTCAAAACGGGAGTAGGACTGAAATCGGGTTGGACTAAAAATTTAAACTATGAAATGGGTTACGAATGGCGGTTTAACACCATCGATTCTCCGATGAATCAAAATAAGTATATCGACCAAACCGGCTTCCTTAATATTTATTTCAGAATTACCTCTTTACTTAGGTTGGAATCGTATAAAGAGATGTATAAACTGGGCAACACGCCTCAGAATTCCATTTATTTTTGGGATGTAAAACTAAACTATCAGCTGAAAAAGCACAAAGCCAACTTATTTATGATGGGGATTAATATTTTAAATAACAACGAGATGCAAAGGTATTCCATTACCAATATCAGCGAAAGCATTTATAATCAGAAACTTTTGCCAAGATATGTTGCGTTGGGAATTAATAAGAGCTTTTAATTTCAGTCTTTCTTTTTTGGGAATTTAATTTATTTTCTCTTTTTCTTTCGCTTCAATAAAGTTTCTTTTGTCAAATGCCCGTAGGGGTGTTTTCTTTATGCCTCCAAAAAGGCTACTCTGTGATCGGCATACGTTCAGAACTTGTTGTTCTCTTTTTTCCGCTCCTTTATGAAATCAGTAGGGCGTATCCCGTTGATTTCTAAGAATAAGTCTGAAAAGTTTTGACGGGACGGAATGCCGCATTTTTCTGCTAATGATTCTACGGTTAGGTTAAGGATTTTTTTATCATTATACATTTGCTGGGTAATATAGTTAATACGCAGTTCAGCGATGTACTTGGAGAAACTATTGTTCTTATTTTCATTAATTACTTGGGAGAGATATTTGGAGTTCGTCTCTAATTTTTCAGAAAGTTTTTTTAAGGTTAGCCCTTTTTCTGTAAAACCTAATTCGTTTTCAAAAGTTTCTAATTTTTGTAAAATCTCATTATAGATTTTCTTATCAGGAATGGGGGTAGGGGGTGGTAGAACTTCTAAGGTTTGCACTGGGACAATGGAAGGATTGGTTTTCAGCTTTTCTTCTAACGCAGAATATGTTTTTCTAATGTGTCTTACTTTTTTGTAATGGAAATATATCAGAAGACATAATACCAGAGTAAGGATAATACTTGCAATGATGATCCAATTATTTTCGTTTTCCAACCTTGCTTTTTCCTCTAAAAGTTTAGCCGTATCATAGTCTTTGTGTATTTTGGAAGAAAGTTCATTAAAGTCTTTGGACAAGATTTGGTCTATTTTCAAAAGTTGATTGATGAAGTACAATTCTTGTTCCTTATCATTATTTTGCTTTGCGTGTTTTATTAAAAGTTCATAGTTTTTTCTTAGTTCTGGAATTACAAAGCTGGTCTTGTTGAAAATAGAATCCACTTTTTTAAGATATAAAATACCTCTATCTTGTTGATGGAGGTCTATATGTGCTTTTCCTAAATACATATAGCTGATGGATTCCCAGGCGATGTCTTTATTTTTTATGATGTTAGGCAAAGCTTTGTTAAGCCCATTGATAGCTTCGCTAAAGGATTTTTTGTTGTAATTTGATATAGATTGAGATTTTAAAAAGTAAGAATGTTCCAAAGAAAACTCACGAAACTGGTCGGTCTCAAACAATCCAATTGCTATTAAGGAGTCTGCTTTTTGGTGGTTTTCCATGTTTAGGTAACAAACCACCGCTTGATGCATACTATTGTAATACCCTTTTCGGTTATCGTATAGACTATTAGCATCTAACTTTTTGTTACGAGCTATGGGTTCAAAAAAGGCAATCCCTTCTTTAAAATGCTCTAATGCTTCCGTATGATATCCCAAATAGCTCTTTACAACCCCAATGTGATAGGATATGGAATGTGTGCGAAAAAGGTTACTATGTTGTTGTTTTTTAGAAATGTTAAACGCTTTTATATAGTCTTCTAACGCTTTTTTGAAGTCTCTACGATAGAAGTAGAAAAGACTTCCACGCATCATGTAGGCGGTAGTCTTTTTATCGATATTATGCGATAGTTCTGCGGTTATGATGGCACTATCGGCATACTTTAGTTTTATTTTTTCATTGGAATTATAGAACCCGGCGTCGAAGTACCCCTGGGTAAGATGGTCATAATCTTTCTCATGCTTTGCTTTAGCAATGTATCTTTTTATATGGATTAGAGCAGTAGTGTCATTTTCATTTTTATAGTCGTATTTTGAACGAATAGACGCATAAGATTGGGCAGATATAAAACCGTAGTATATCTGTAAAAAAAAGATTAAAAAGAACTTAAAAAGAAGGTTTTCTTTATTTAAAAACACAAGAATTGGGTATAAATAACCCTCAAATATAAGGAAAAGAAAAATTAATTATAAATGTATTGTAAATCAGATCTTAATTGTTTAAAATATTTGTCCTAATTCGTGAATTAGGACGGATTTTTCCTTGAATTGTGACCACAATAATTTTATTGGACGAAAGAAGCAGTTTAGTTTTGCAAATGAAAGTAGAACCGAGTTTTGGTGTTGTGGAAAATAAGAATGAGAAGAGGTTTTACAATTGGCGTTTTTCTGCAATTAGGATTGCAGGTATACGGAATTTATTCCGATAAAGATGTAATATTTTTTACCGGTTAACTGTCCTAACCATGAACTAATAAATGATTTTGAAAATGAAAAAGCAAATTATTACGGGAGCTGCCATCTGTTTGTCTATTGTTGGTTTTTCTCAAGAGGTGAAGACTGATTCTACTGCCAAGGTCAAAGAAATTCAGGAAGTTATCATTAAGTCTCAGCGTAAAAAGCAGTTTTCGGATAAATCGGTTTATACTTTTGATAAAGAGGCAATTGCTGCAGCTCGGCATTCAAAGGATTTATTGGTTTCTTTACCGGAGGTTCAGCTTGATCTTGTTTCCAATAGGATGTCCAGTGTTAAAGGTGGAAAGATATTATTTCTCATTAACGGTATTGAAGCTACAGATATGCAGTTTGGTGCCGTGGCGCCGGAAAATGTGGTTCGTGTGGAATATTTTGATATTGTCCCTACCCGGTGGGAGGGGAAAGCAGATGTCGTTGTCAATATGATTACGCGTAATCCTGAAAATGGGTTGACTTACGGAGCAGAAGCGATAGGCGCGTTTTCTACGGGTTTTTTAGATGCACAAGTTTATGCCAGCCATACTCGTGGAAATCACGATTTTGGTTTAGAGTATGCTTTTTCTCTTAGGGATTACGATAATAGAGAGTACCTTAATTCTTATGAGTATTCGTTAAATGGGACGAGATATAAATCTGAAGAGAAACGAAGAGACCATTTTGGTTATACCATTCAAGATGTTGCTTTAAGGTATACCTACGCTAAGCCGGAGAAAGAAACGTTCCAAGCCAAATTCAATCTTAATCTGATGAACGATTTTAGTAAAGGAAACGGGCGTAGTATTTTTGAACAAGGAAAGGTAAGCTCGTTGAACAACACTAAAGACTATAAATCTGGTAAATATCTAAAGCCAACTTTGGATTTGTATTATTCCAGACAGATTGGTAAAAAAGACGAATTGGTCGTTAATTTTATTGGGTCGGTGTATGATAATCAAACCTATCAGAATGATAGAGAGTGGGTTGCCTCTACGGGAGTAGATCTATTTAATAATGAGATGTCTCTAATTGCCAAGCAAAAAGCCTTTGTGGGAGAAGTGGCGCATTATCATAATTTAGGCAAGGCCAAATGGAATTCGGGGTATCGGATTAGCAATAACACGATTTCCAACGATCTCACTAATTTATCGGGGCAAAGACAGTTTAGTGTCAATTATTTGGAGCAGTATTTTTATTCTGAGATT
Organism: Bergeyella anatis; assembly: GCF_036016955.1. Classification (NCBI taxonomy): domain Bacteria; kingdom Pseudomonadati; phylum Bacteroidota; class Flavobacteriia; order Flavobacteriales; family Weeksellaceae; genus Bergeyella; species Bergeyella anatis. Next base: position 160,967 of record NZ_JAYWXI010000002.1, read on the forward strand.
TCGGGAAGGAAAGAGAAGTTCATGTACCGTTTTGGGGCGGGATTAACGAACATTCATAATAAGAGTGCCGAATCGGTTTTTGATGAGTGGACTTTTACCCCGCGTTTGCTTGTGGGCTATACGTTTAAAAACAATCAGAGCCTTCGGTTCACCAGTTCTTATAAGCCGAGCAGCCCGAGCAGTTCGCAACTGAGTCCAAATGTGGTTAATATTGCACCTAATATTATCAGAAGGGGGAATCCCTTTTTGAAATCTCAAAAGTCATGGACGAATAGCTTGATTTACTCGATTAATTCAAAGTATTTTGATTTTAATACGACTTTAGGTTATATTCATATCGATCGGATGGCGAACAGTTATTATGTTTTGGATCAGGATTTTGGAGGCTATGCTTTGACGTATCAGAATGCGGACTTCTATCAGAGCTACCGTTGGGAGTTTAGCGGCAGTATTAAGCCTTTCGGAAATAGAACCTTGGTGATAAAAACCTACTTGAGACCTACCTCTGAGATGATAAAATTAGAGGACGGGCGAAAGCTGAAGAATACCTATCTTAAGAATTACTTCAATATTACTTCTCAGTATAAAAAGTGGTTTTTGCAATACCAGTTTAATATTCCAACTTATTTTATGGGGGGCGCTTTTTTATTTACGGAGGAAAATAAAAGTCACTTAGCCATGGGTTACACGCTTGGAAATTGGGTTTTGAAGGGCGGTATGTATTGGATGGGAATGCCATCGGAATATAAAACCAAGAGTCAAAAAGAAAGTTTGGTAAACTTTACGGGAAATACTCAAATTTTGAATAATAAAAATATGATTTTCTTGGGGGTTAGCTATAACTTCACTCGGGGGAAGAATGTGGAGATAGACAAAAAATTAGAAAACGAAACGGCTGAAGCGGCTCGTTTTTAAAAAGATAAGGAAAAGTTATTTTTGGAGTGTTTTAAGGGGGTAGTGTAACAACCCCCGATTTTAATCAACTAATTACCTGACTCTTAATAAAACTAAACATGAAGAATAACTTTTTTTTACTGGCTTTTTTATTGCTTTTCGGGGTGGTTTTTGCTCAGAAGACCATCACGGGTAAGATTTTGGACAACGATGGTCAGCCTGTTCCCAGTGCTTCGGTTACGGTGGAGGAACTGGGAAAAGAGGCGATTATTGCCTATGGGATATCCAATGCTAAGGGCGAGTATAAGGTAACGTTCACTACGGAATCGGGCGAGGTTAATCTCAAGATTAAGGCGTTTAACCATAAGGCTTTGGTGAGTCGGGTTCGTAATGAGAATCAGAATCTTAACTTTAATCTCCAGCCGGAGGCGACGGAGATTAAGGAGGTGAAACTCACCACGAAAATAATCACCAAGAGAGGGGATACGATTTCGTATGATTTGAAGGCTTTTGAGAACAAGGCGGATCGGACGCTTTCGGATGTGCTGAAGAAGATTCCGGGGATTGAGGTAAGCAGCAGCGGTCAGATTCTTTATCAGGGGGAGCCGATTAACAAATTTACCGTTAATGGGAAAGACTTAATGGAGGGCGGCTACGGTACGTTGGTCAATGCGCTGCCGACCAGTGCGATTCAGAAGATGGAGGTGATGGAAAACCACCAGCCTATTAAGGTGTTGAAGGATAAGGTGCCTTCCGATCGGGCGGCGATCAATATCAAGTTGAAAAACAAGGTGACGATGACGGGGCGCGGGGAAGTGGCTTCCGGCTTCATGGATCCTTGGTTGTGGAATGTGAAGCTGACGCCGATGTTTTTCGGACAGAAAAACCAGTGGATGGTTAATTATAAATCCAACAATACGGGAGAGTCGGTGGAAAATGAAGGGCAGCTTTTGGCTTTTGGAAGCCGTTGGGAAGGGGTTCGGCGCAATGTTTCCCAAACGCAGTGGCTGTCGGTGGAGAATGCGGCGGTGCCCGGTTTGCCGGAGAAACGCTATCTTTTCAATAATGTGCATTACCTTTCGGCGAATTTGCTGACCACGCCGTTCAAGGATAAGGAATGGGAAATGAAGGTCAACGGAAGTTATGCGAATAATGTGGTGGAAAGGGAGTCGCAGAGGGAGGTGCGTTGGTTTGAGACGGGGAGCACTTACCGTTCGGGGGTTGCCAATTCATTTTATACCGATAAGGTTAAAGGGGAGGTGGTTTTTACCAAGAATGCGAAGAAAGGTTTTTTTAAGAATACCACGACGTTTTCCCAATTTTGGAATGGGGATCGTGGGGCGGTGGAGCTTAACGATCCGCTTTCTTCCCGCTTTTCTCGCCAGTCGTTGGAGTCGCCTACGTCTTCTTTTCAGAATGCGTTGAGTTCCATTGTGCCTTGGAAGGAAAAAATGATTAATTTACAATCTTTTGTCAGTTATCAGAATGATCGTCAGCGGTTGTCGCTTTCGCCGGCGGTTTATGTTGACAGCGGTAACGGGACGGATTTTGACCGTCAGATTTCGGGGCGGAGCGTTTTGCACCAATATTTTGGGATGAAGACTTTTGAAGCGGTTCATTCGGCTAATGTCAGTTTTACGAAAAAGTTTTGGACGCTGACTCCGGAGGCGGGGCTTACTTATAAGGATAACCATTTGGTTTCTGATTTTTATGCGGATGCTTACCGTTTTGACGAGCGTTACGCCAACGATTTGCGATACCGGGTGGTGGTGCCTTACGGAAGTCTTCGGGTAAATTATAAAAACGAGGCTTGGTTGTTTACGGCGAATATTCCGGTTAATTTTAATAGTGTCAGGGGCGAGGATGAGGTCCGTGGGGTGAACAAATCGGTTCGTAAGACGACGTTTGAGCCCAGTGCTTTTGCCCAATATTCTTTTGCTTCTTTTTGGAAGGCGAATGCCAATGCGGGGTACAGTTATAATTTTGGTGAGATTGATTATGCTTATGCGGGCTACCTCATGCGTTCTCCTAGAAACATTGGGGGGATGAATCCTTCCAATCCAATTCCCGAAACGGCAACGCGTTATGCGGGGACTCGTTTGGAGTACCGCAATCCGCTCAACAATTTGTTTTTTAATGTGAGGTACGGTTATAATCATGTGAAACGGAATTTGCTTTCTTCTCCGAGTGTGAATGAGTTGGGGTTTGGAGTGATGAATTTCGTGCTTCGGGATAACTTTACGGAGAGCAATAGCTATACGGCGGAGGTGGGGAAATATTTTCCTTCGTTTAAGACGAATGCTTCGGTAACTTATGGTATGACGGCATCGGGGTCTGAGGTGTCGCAAAACGGGGTGGATTTTTTCAGCCGAAGCCATTCGCAGCGTATGGGCTTTAAGTTTAACAATACGTTTTTCAGTTGGTTGAGTGCGGATTATAATTTGACTCACTCTTGGAACCGACAGAACGTCATTTCGGGTTCTGCTATTACTTATAACGGGTACAATCATAACTTGGCGGTTTATGCGTATCCGATGGAAAATCATACGGTTGGTTTTTTCTGGGATCAGATTAACACCAGGAATCAGGAGTTTAATTACCGCAATGCATTTTTCGATCTTTCTTACCAATATACTTGGGCGAAGAAGAAGATTGATTTTGAGGTGAAGTGGCTTAATATTGCCAACCGTAAGTTGTTCGAGACGTATTCGATAGGGTCGTTCTCCGAGAGTTTTACCCGGATGCAGCTTCGTCCGTCCCAGATTATGGTCAATGTGAAGTTTAACTTTAAATAATTTGGCTTGGATAAGTGTGTGGTTTTAGGTTTGATTTAAAGCGAAATAATACTACCTTTAAATCCGTAAAACTTAAGGAACATAATAATGTCTTATAAAACCAGATTAAAGGACATCAAGGCGTTTGTTTTTGATGTGGACGGGGTGTTTACCGACGGTAGTGTTTACCTGATGCCGGACGGGGCCATGTGTCGTGTGATGAATGTTTTGGACGGCTATGCTGTGGTCAAAGCGCTGAAGCAGGGGTATAAAATCGGAGTGATTACGGGCGGGGACGATCCGATGGTTCGTCACCGTTTGGCTTACTTGGGGGTGAAGGATTATTACCCTAAATCGAAAGATAAACGTTCGGATTACGAGCATTTTAAATCGGCTTATGGTTTGGGGGACGAATCTGTTTTGATGATGGGGGACGATTTGCCGGATTTACCGGTGCTTCGCTGTGCGGCAATTGCATCTTGTCCTCCGAATGCGGTGGCAGAAGTCAAGGCGGTTTCGGATTATGTTTCTCCGGTTCCGGGGGGGCGTGGTGCGGTTCGGGATGTTATTGAGCAGGTGATGAAAGTGCAGGGGACTTGGTCGGAGGACGATACCCGTTCGGTTTAAATTGGAAAGAAAAAAATGAAAAAAATAGTATTGGCGTCCCGTTCGCCCAGACGCAAAGAGCTTTTGGAGGGGTTGGGTTATGGGAATTTCAGGGTGGTTTCTTTGGATTGCGAAGAGGTTTATCCTTCGGATTTGGCGGTGTCGTCCATTGCGGAATACCTTTCGGATTTGAAGGCTTCGGCTTACGGGGATTTGTCGGAGGACGAAATCTTGATTGCGGCGGATACGGTTGTGGCATTTGACGATGAGGTTTTGGGGAAACCCAAAGACGAGTCAGAGGCCAAGGCGATGCTCGGTCGTTTGTCGGGACGTACGCATCAGGTTTATACGGGGGTAACTTTGCGCTTCGGAGCGGAGAAAATTCGGTTTACCGATAAGGCGGAAGTAACTTTTGGGGAGCTTTCGGCGGACGAAATAGACTACTATGTTTCGCGCTACCAGCCGATGGATAAGGCGGGGAGTTATGGCATTCAGGAATGGCTGGGGATGGCCAAAATTAGGGAAATCAAAGGGAGTTTTTATACGATTATGGGCTTGCCTACGCATAGGGTTTACGATGTTTTACGGCGATGGGTTTAGGCTTTTTGGTTTGGGGGGATTTTCTGTTTTTTGGGGATTTCGGTAGGAAAAAAGCAGGTCGTCTTATTTTTTAAGGTGGAAACCGTTTGCTTTTTATAACTTTACGGTGGTTTTTTTTGCGGAAAACGGAGGTAGAGAGACAATAAAAAGAACCGTTAGTTAGTTATGAATTTACGATGAAGAAAACGTTGTTTTGGGCTTTTGGCGTGTTGATTTTTGCCGTGGCCTGCAAATCTAGAAATCCTGAGAAAAGAAGCGGAGCTTCGGCTGGTTTTTTTGCTTACTATAATACGCTTTTTAACAGTAAGGAGGCGTTGCATGCCGAATTGCAAAACCGCAAGGCTTCGCATAAGGACGATTTTTATGCGCCGTACATTCCGCTCATGCAATTTGAGCAGGAGCCTTTAGGGGGCGAAATTTCCCGTTCTTCGGCTTTTGCGGAAAGCGGAGGTGGCTTTTTTTCTTCTGTTGGCGGTTCGCGTCAGGGGACGCGTGGAGCGTCTTCTTTGCAAATTGCGGAAAATAAGGCCCTGAAGGCGATCTCGAAATATTCGGTTCAGAAATCGGGGGAAGAGAAGAATAAAAGAATGTTTGAGGCGCATCTTCTTTTGGCACAATCCCGACTTTATCAGGGGCGTGCTTTGGAGGCACTGGATGCGTTGGGGTATATTTTTCTTCATATGAAGAAGGATAAGCGGGTGGCATTGGCTAGAATTTATCAGGCTTACGCTTATGCCAAATTGGGCGATTTTCATCAGGCGGAAGGAATTTTCTCCGACCTGAATAATGCGCCTCTTCCGAAGGCTTATGCGAGGCTTCACTCGGTTTATTTTTCGGAAGCTTTATTGGCTTCGGGAAAAAAGGAAGCGGCGGTGGAGCAGTTGAGTCAGGCGTTCACTTTAAATAAAAACAGAGAACTCCGGAGTCGGATTGCATTTTTGCGGGGGCAGATTTTGGCAAATTTGGGTCGGGGAGAAGAGGCGAGGGAGAGTTTTGTAACGGCTTATAAATATGCCAACGATTTTGAGTTTGAAGTTAAGGCTCAGTTGGCGGCGGGCGATACGTTTGAAGGAAACGAGGCGGACTACGATGCAGCGAAGAAATACATGGAGGGGATTGCCAAAAAAGGGACGTATGCCAGCCGTAAAAACGAATTTTACTATGCTTTGGGGCGTATGGCGGCGAAAGCTGGTAGGCCGGAGGAAGCGAAGGTTTATTTTGACCAAGCCAAGCGTTTGAAGATGTCGGATCCTCAAGTTCGGGGGCTTACGTACTACGAAATTGGGAAGTACCATGCGGATAGAAAGGATTACATTTCTGCGGGGGCTTATTACGATTCGGCTTTGGCGGTAATGACTTATGCTCCGATGAAGGAGGATTTGACGCTTCTTGCCAAAAACATCAAAAAACTCTCTTCCAATTATTATCTCGTCCGGAAGAATGACAGCATCCTTGCTCTTACCCGAATGTCCGAGCCTCAGCGGGTGGCTTATTTTACCCAGTATATTGATAAATTGAAGGCTAAAGAGGCTAAGGAGGAAGCGGAAAAGAAGAAAAAAGAACGCACCGAGGGGTTTGATACGGGCGATTATAATGCCAATTCGATTTTTGCGAATAATACTGGAAGCGTGTTTCAGGATTTTACGGCGGGTACGGGAAATAAGAGTACGTTTTATTTTGCCAACCAAAACACGGTAAGTAAGGGGCAGGCCGACTTCAAGCGGCTTTGGGGGAATCGTTCGTTGGTAGACAACTGGCGGGTTTCTACCCGTTCGGCATCGTTGGATGACGTCAAAAAAGAGGCTTTGGGGTTGGATGCGGTTCAGAATCCCCGTCGTTTTGAGCCTTCGTTTTACATTGAAAAAATTCCTACGGATGCCGAGGTTATTTCGGCTTTGAAAAAAGAGCGGGATACGGCTTCTTTAGGGCTAGGAAGGATGTATGAACAGTATTTTTCGGATACGAAACTAGCTACGAAAACCCTTTACGATTTGGTGGATAACCGTCCGGAGGATGAAGTGAAACTTCAGGCATTGTATCAGATTTTTTCCATGAATTACGAAAAATCGCCGTCGGATGCGGAAAAAGCTAAGGCTTTAATCCTGAGCGAGTTTCCGTACACGCCGTACGCCGAGTTTGTTAAAAATCCTAAGCAGTCGGGATTTTCTTCTTTCGATCCTCGGGCCGAGGAGCGTTATCAGGAGGCTTTTCGTCTTTATTCGGAAGAGAACTACGAAGAGTCTAAGGCGGTGGTGGCTAAGGCTTTGGAAGATTTTTCCCAGGATGCTTTGGTGCCGAAGTTTTATCTTCTCAATGCTTTTAATGCGGGAAAAACGGCGGGCAAGGAGATTATGATTTTGCAATTGCAACAGATTGCACTGAACTATCCCAAGACGCCGGAAGGGGTAAAAGCCACGGAAATTTTGCGTTATATGAAAAGCGATTTGGATGAGGTTTCCGACGGTGGAAAAACGACTTTGAAACAACCTGAGAAAAAGGTGGAAACACCGACAGAAACCAAAATATTGGGGCAGTCTCTATTTCCTGGAGATACGCCGATGACCGAGGAGGAAATACGCCAGGCAGAGGAAGAATTTGAAAAAGCAAATAAACGGCCTAGGCCTCAGTCCGTCCCTGTCCGATAGAAATAAAAAAAGGCTGTACACAAAGTGTACAGCTTTTTTATTTATGCCATGTCGTCATCTAAAAGCTGACTTCGTTGACCTCTCTTCCCCGAACGAAATTCATGGTTTGTTGTCGCCCTTTGTAGGCGACATTTACCACGTTGAATTGGCGGGGGTAAGTATCGAGTAGTATGGTATTGCGTATTTTAAGCGTGTTGATTTCTTCTACTCCGCCGGTCTCGAAATAGACCCATACGCTTTCCCCGTTAACTTGGCTTCCCGTGAAGGTTAATGTTTTTGGGGCGCCATTTACAAAAACGTCAAAATTTTTGTTGACATACTTTTTGACCTCGGCTTCAAAACCGGCGGTATTGCGGTCGATTTTTATCGCATCCGAGATGTGCCCGGTGTTCATTTTGGTGGTGAATTTTAACGTTTTATTTCCGCTAACGTAGTCCACTTTGGTCATGGACGAGAAAAAATCCGCCACGGTAAAACTCATCACCGAGAGAACCATTAGCAAGGGAAGTATGTAGATTAATTTTTTCATTTTTTGGGCTTTTGTAATTTAGATGGCTGCCAACAACCGTCCCGATAAAAGGTCAAATAATATGCCAATTAGAAATTGACGTTAATGGAGTACTTGTCGTAAAATGCTTTGATATGTGCTGCGGCTTCTTCTGCAGTATCCACCACGCGGAAGAGGTTGAGGTCCTCTTCTGCAATCATGCCTTTTTTCACCAATGTCGATTTGAACCAGTCCAAAAGCCCTTCCCAAAACTCAGAGCCAACCAGTATGATTGGAAATTTTGCGATTTTATACGTTTGGATTAGCGTAAGGGCTTCGGAGAGTTCGTCCAAGGTGCCAAAGCCTCCGGGCATGACGATGAAGCCTTGAGAATACTTGACGAACATCACTTTTCTTACAAAGAAGTAGTTGAAGTCCATCGAGTAGTTTTTGTCGATGTACGGGTTAAAGTGCTGTTCGAAAGGAAGTTCGATATTCAGTCCGATGGATTTCCCTCCGGCTTTTCTTGCGCCCTTGTTCCCTGCCTCCATGATGCCGGGGCCTCCTCCGGTAATGATTCCGAAACCTAATTGTGTAATTCTTTCGGCAATATCCACGGCCATTTGGTAGTAAGGGTCGTCTTCTTTTAGCCTGGCCGAACCAAAAATGGAAACGCAAGGCCCTATTTTGGCAAGTTTTTCGTAACCGTCGACAAACTCGGACATGATTTTAAAAATCATCCAACTGTCTTTGGTGATGGTTTCGTCCCATGTTTTTTCCTGAAAATGACTTTGCACCCTTTGGTCTATTTCGTTTTCGTTTCCTGCGATTTTTTTGGTTAGTCCTTTACTTCTTTTTATCTTGCTCATTGTTTTAGATTTTTTTAGTTGAAATATTTTTCGGCTTCCAGTACCGATTCGGGGCGTCCGACGTCAATCAGTCGCGATTGGTGGAGAAAACCTCGGATTTTCTCTTCCGCCATCAAATCCAGATATTCGTCCATAATGGAAAACACGCCGGTTCTTTTTATTTTTTGGAAAATGGCCGGGCTGATGCAGTGAATTCCACTGAAGGAAAATAAGGAATAGTCTTTTTCCTCCGACGCCAAACGTTTTTCTCCCGTTTGGAGGTTGGTCCATCCTTTCAAACGCATGGTCTCATCAAAGAGCAGCTTTCTCGAGCTGGAACGATCCGATACCGCCAAGGTCGCCAAAGGTTTATGTTTTTGGTGTTCTTTTACCAACAGGTTAAGGTCAAGGTCGGTAAGGATATCGGCGTTCATAATGAGGAAGTCTTCGCCATGATCCAAAAAAGACCTTGCAAAAACCAAGCCGCCACCGGTTTCCAGCAGTTGGTTTCGCTCGTCGGATATTTCGATGCGGCATTGAAAATGGTCTTTCTGCTTAAGAAAATCTATGATTTGTTCTCCGAAATGGTGGATGTTGATGACAAAATCCGTAATGCCGAAGGATTTCAGATACCGAAGGTTTCGTTCCAATAACGCAACCCCGTTGACTGGAGCCAGAGCTTTGGGATGCCGATCGGTAAACGGTTTGAGGCGGGTGCCTTTGCCTGCGGCGAAAATAAGGGCTTTCATGGCAGTCGGTTGGTTTTAGGACGGATTAGAAACGTTGAGTTGAGGCTGTTCGTCATGGTGAATGGTTACGAGGGTTTGAGGATAGTTCTCCCGTATGAAGGCTCCTATTTTTTCCGCAGAATAAACCGAGCGGTGTTGTCCGCCGGTACAGCCGAAATTGATCTGAAGGTTTTCAAATCCCCGACTCAAATAATCTTCGATAGTGATGCTAATGAGTTTTTTAAGATGTTCTAAAAATTCGGGCATCCGGGTTTGGGTCTCCAAAAACGCCTGCACGCTGGCGTCTTTTCCGGTTAGGGTTTTGTAGGGTTCTAAACGTCCGGGGTTCAGAATGCCCCGACAGTCGAAGGCGTAGCCGCCGCCGTTACCCGAAGGATCTTTTGGGATTCCCCCTTTTTTATAAGAAAAACTATGGATGTCGATATGCAATGTAGGCATTGTGTCTGTATTTTATTGAAAGTGAATGATTTTTTCTATTTTTTGTGCTACGGCAGGCGTTTTTAAAGTCGCGATAAGATTTTGGAGTTCCGGGAAGGCACTAAGGTTTTTCCATTCGGTGGCGGTTTCTTCCAAGTTTTTTAATCCTTGAGCGATACTGGCCGTAAAATGCGTCTTTCTTTGTACAAGCCCTCGAAAGCCGTAAGCGCCTAATACCTGAAGATTTCGGATCAGTCGGACGGCTCCTACCGATTCGTAGAGAAAGGCTCTTTTTTGAGAGTCGGGATGCAAATTCACGTAGAAATCAATCATGGCTTTACGAAAGTCTTCCGGAAAGTTGGCTTTGGCCTGATAAAGAAAAGAAACCACATCGTACATGGCAGGCCCCTGCATGGCCGATTGGTAATCGATAAACGAAAGGCGGGCATTAGGGTCGATTAGGATGTTTCGGGATTGAAAGTCCCTAATCATCAGCGTTTGAGGTTTTAACCCTTCGATGTGTTGTGCTAGAGTTTCAAACTCTTTCAGCAAGGTGGTTTTGTGGTAAGGAAGCTCCAAAACGTCCACAAACATAAATTTAAAATAATTCAAATCGTGGAGAATGGGAATCCGGTCGTAGCGTTCGTACTCGAAAGTCTGGGCGTAATCAACCTTGCCCTCGGTCGTTTGCTGAAAAATATAAAGTTTTTCCAAAACTTCCTTTACGAGCATTTTTGTTTCCGGGGTCAGTCCTTTTTCCGAGAGGTATTCGGAGAGGGTTTGAGACCCTAAAAACGATTGAATGTAAAGCGTCTGATCGTCGGAAACCGCTAGAATACTCGGCGTATTAAGGCCTAATTTTTCAAAAAGATTGGAAAAATAAATAAAACTTCGGTTCTCTCGTAAATTTTCATTAAAGGTAACGACATAGTTTTTGCCGTCAAGAGAGGCAATATAGTTCACCCTTGAAGACCCGCTTTGAGGCAAAGCCGAAAAACACTCGGCCGAACGGCCAAAATGACGGTTGAAAAATGAAGAAGCTCGTTCCAAAATAATCGTGCAAAGCACAAATATAATAAAATGAGATCGAATTTCATATCTTTGTCTTATGCTTGAGGATTTTAAACCCGTTTTGTGGATTTTGCTCCGCTTTCTTTTAATCTACCTGATTTTATTGGGAGGGTATCAGTATTACCTTCATTTTTTTGAAGGAACGGGTTTGGATCCTTTTTCCACGTGGGTGGGCGAGCAAGTGGTAAAGCTGCAGTCTTGGTTGGGGTATCCTTCTTGGTTTGTGCCTTCTCGGAAATACGACGCCACCTATTTTTATGTATCGGGAGACTATCGGACGATGATGGTGGAAGGGTGCAATAGTGTTTCCATCATGATTTTATTTTTGGCTTTCGTTTTTGCTTTTTACAAGGGATTGAAGACGTTTGCTTTTACGGGTATAGGGCTTTTGATGCTTCACGGCATGAACGTACTGCGCATAGCGGGACTAAATATTTTGATGGTGGAGCGGCCCGAATACACGAAAATGGGGCACGATTATTTGTTTCCTGCGGTCATTTACGGAACGGTAGTGGTTTTGTGGCTGGTATGGGTTAAATTTTTTGCTTTGAAATCGAATGAAACGCGTCGTTAATGGGCTGATGGTATTGGTCGGAATTTCGGGCCTTATCTTGGTGAGGGTCATGGAGGATCGTCTTTTTTATGATCCTTTTTTGGAATATTTTCATTCTTCCGCCAGTTCGGAGGCTTTCCCTTCGGTGGATTGGCTAAGGCTTATTGTGGGGCATTTTTTTCGTTTTTTTCTTAATCTTTTCTTCTCGCTGATTGTCATTCATTTCATGTTTGGAAATCCACGGTGGACGAAGCAAGCGGCTTTGCTGTTAGGCATTGTATTTGGGGTTACGTTTCCATTGTATTTGTATTGTGTTGGTTCGCAATTTGCGGTGGGGCAGCTTTTTTCCTTTTATGTGAGGCGTTTTGTCATCCAGCCGCTTTTTTTGCTTCTTCTTGTGCCGATGTTTTATTACCGCCGGGAGCTTGAAAAAAAGAAAGGCTAGCCTTCTTTTCGGTGTTTATCGGGTTGGGTAATGTTTTGGACGTTCCAAGGAATGTTTTGGACAAATTCTTTTTTTCGGACGGGGCAATCGGCATTTTTGCATATTTCGCAAGAGAAGGGTTTGCAGTCGTCCATATGAAAATTAAACTCCACCTGACGATCGGTATTTTGGGCGATTAACTTAATCATTTCGGTCATTTCTTCGTGGGCAGCTCTTAGTTCGAGATAGTAGGGCAGGGTGATGTGTCCGTCGATGTGGAGTTTACTGCCGTGCTGTTGTATTCTTACATTGTGAACATCCACCCAGGTGGCCTTTCGGTGTTGGGAAAGCGTATCGGCTAGACGTTTTATCAATTCTGTATCGGTTTCGTCCATAATGCCGCCTAGCGATTTTCTGATGATGCGGTAGCCTACGATAATGATGTAGCCGCCGAAAAGAAGAGCAAATAAGGCATCCAGCCAGTTTATTTGGGTGAAATAGACCAAAATCAAACTTCCGACGACTCCGATGGTGGTCATGGTGTCGCTTTGGAGGTGTTTTCCTGAAGAAACGAGTACGGCGGAGTTTTCTTTTTTTCCTTTTTTAATGGAAAGATAGCCGAGGAAGTAGTTGATTAGAGCTGTAAAGGCAATAATGAAGATGCCGTGATCCAGTTGTTTTAGGGCATTGCCTTGGAACATGGAATCTGCGGACTCGATGATGATCATAAGTCCGGCAAAAATGATAAGGGCTCCTTCGATTCCGGAAGTGATGAACTCTATTTTTCCGTGGCCGTAAGGGTGATCGTGATCTTTGGGTTTAGCCGCCAAATGTAAGGAATATAACCCCATGAATGCGGCAATAATATTGACGATGCTTTCCATGGCGTCGGAAAAAACAGCGTCGGAATTGGTGATTTGCCAAGCGAGGAGTTTACCAGCGAAAAGGATAAGACTGATAAAGGCTACGATTCTTTGGAAACGGAAATTTACCGTGCCGGAAGGGATTTGGGACTTCAAGGGGATGAATGTTTTTGTTTGATGAGGCTAACAAAAAAATCCCGCTTTGAGCGGGATTGGAATTAGATGAATTTTTTCTCTACGAGGTACTCGGCAATTTGCACGGCGTTGGTGGCGGCCCCTTTTCTCAGGTTATCGGCCACAATCCAGCAGTTGAGTGCATGGGGTTGGGAAGGGTCTTTTCGAAGTCTTCCCACGAAGACTTCGTCTTTGCCTTCGGCGTATTTTGCCATAGGGTAGATATTTTGGGCAACATCGTCCTGAAGAGACACACCGCTGGTTTGGGAGAGGATGGATTTAACTTCATCCAAATCGAATTCGTTTTCGAATTCGATATTCACGCTTTCAGAATGGCCGCCTTGGACGGGAACTCTTACCGCTGTGGCTGTCAGCTGGAAGCTGTCGTCTCCCATGATTTTTTTAGGCTCCCTCATTAGTTTTAATTCTTCCTTCGTGTATCCGCCTTCGTCAAATACGTCGCAATGCGGCAGTGCATTTTTGAAAATCTCGTAAGGGTAGACTTTGGCGACGGTGCAAGGGTTTCCATCGACGGAGGAGCGAATTTCATCGTTTAGCTGATCCACGGCGGCTTTGCCTGTGCCCGTTACGGATTGGTAGGTGGATACGATGACTCGCTTGATTTTGTATTTTTGATGAAGCGGGTTGAGCACCATTACCAACTGTATGGTCGAGCAATTAGGGTTGGCAATGATTTTGTCTTCCGCCGTCAATACATGGGCATTGATTTCCGGTACGACGAGTTTTTTACTCGGATCCATCCGCCATGCTGAAGAATTGTCAACGACAAAGGTTCCTACCTGCTCAAATTTTGGAGCCCATTCCAAGGAGGTGCTTCCTCCGGCAGAAAATAGAGCGAGATCCGGCCGTCGGTTTACGGCATCCTGCATGGAGACAATGGGGTAAGGTTTTCCTTTGTATTCCACTGTTTTTCCGACGGATTTTTCCGAGGCTACGGGAATGAGTTCCGTAACGGGGAAATTACGCTCTTCAAGTATTTTCAACATGATTTGGCCGACCATTCCGGTGGCTCCTACAACTGCAACTTTCATGTGGTAGTAATCAAGGGGTTAGTTTAGGCTCCGAAAAGTTTGGAAAACGGAAAAGCAAAGAGAAATAAAGCCACGGCAATAAGTCCCGGGATAACGATGCCGAAGTTCAGCTTTTCGTTGGATTTTACTTTTTTGTTGACGATGGTCATTAAAACGGCGGCCGCCAACATGGAGAAAGGATGCTCGATGTAGGAGAAACGTAATGCCGAATTTTTCATCAGCCCGCCCATTCCGAGTTGTTCGATACTATTTAAAAATCCGGAAGTACCGAAAAGCAGGACTATTCCCACCAAAAACTGAAGATGGAAGAAAATCATTGTGAAAAGTGTAACCTTTCGTAGTCCTTTATTGATTTTTCCGGAATAACCAAACATAGCCAGTAAAAGCATAAGAACAAAAACACCGACAAGGGTCAATTCGAGGTAAGCAAACCCTCGGTGAGCATTAAGCAAAATTTTAGCAAAATCCATTTCTGATTAAGTTTTTTGAAGCAACAAATATAAAAAAAATCCCGACATAAGCCGGGATTTTGGGTTAAAGGTTCGATTTCTTTGGGTTAGAAAGAATATCTGAAGCCTAACATGGCGGTCCAAGTCGTCGCAGTGGTGCTAACGGCTCTGTAAGGAGAGGTCGCCAGTTGGTTATTTACACGCAACATCGTAAACGAAGGATCGGCTGATACACCGCCTGAACGAGAGAGAATCGCAGCACCGTAAGAGCTTACGGTAGTATCCTGGATGCCCCACTTAGAGTTCAGCATGTTTCCGAAGTTTACTACGTCCAAAGTGATTTGAACTTTATCGCCTTTTTGAGCAAAGTTTTTGAACAAGTTTTGAGTAAGTCTTACGTCAAAACGATTCAACCAAGGTAATAGGAAGGCGTTTCTTGGTACGATTTGGCCTCTGTACTTTTCCAATCCGTTATTGGCGATGAAAGCATCGAATGCAGCCTGCTGATCGGCAGCCGAGAAAGTCACTTGCCCTCCGCTTCTAATATCCACGAACTTCACTGTTTCGCCTGCTTTAGGGATGTAAATCAGGTCGTTAGCGATTCCATCTCCATTGACGTCATTAGAATAGTAGTAAGAGAATCTTCCTTGATGAGCACCGGTATAATACATTCCGATGGTGGTTCCGGTTGCTTTAACCTCGTAAGAAACGTTGGCTACGACGCGGTGAGGCAAAGCAAAGTTGGAAATACTCAGGAACTGCTGGTTTGGCGAGTCCACCGTAGGGGAACCTCCCCAAGCCGATACGGCGCTGGATCCGGCATTAGCAGAAACTTCCTTCGCTTCGGAATAGGTATAGAATACCGATCCGGACAATCCGTTCCAAGGTCTTAGCGTGGCTCCAACGGTAGCGGAGAACGAATAACCTTTGGTCGGAGTGTTGGTCAGAACCATTGCGTTGTTAGCTCCGATTGCCGAATTATATTGGTATGAAGCCGTGTTAGGATAGAAAGTTCGGTCGGCATAGGTCATCCTTTCTGTAGACTCTTTGCGGTTGGCTCCGTATTGGAATACGGCATTGATGTCTCTGGTATAAAGGATGTCTGTGGTAAGGGTAATCGGGCTTTCAGGTATTCTGAAGTCGATACCGAAGTTGGAACGCCATACGGACGGCATTCTGAAGTTTCGATCCACCAAAGCGAAAGAAGAAGGCGTTCCACCTGCCGGGCTGGAGATGAAAGGCGTAACTTGGTTACCGTTAGCATCGGTGTAGTACACCGGATTTTTCACGTAGTGGTAAATATCGTTTGGTTGGAATGTAATCTGATTGATCCAAGGAGCAACCGCAGCGTAGTTTCCAGGTTCGATGGTATTCTGAAGAACACCGGCGTTGGTTGGCATATTGGTCAACCATACGAAAGGAACTCTTCCGGTGAATATACCGGTTCCTCCGCGGAACACCAAGGAGCGATCGCCCATAGCGTCATAATTAAAGCCGAATCGAGGAGAAAGCATGACTCTGGATTTCGGCCATTCTCCCGAGGAGTAATGGGTTGGTTTTCCGTTGATGTCAAGCAATTCCAAATTGTCGATGGCAGGGTTGGCCGTAAGGGAATTGAGGTACATCGGAAGCTCTGCACGTAGTCCAAGCGTGAAGTTCAGCTTTTCGGATACCGTGAAGCGATCTTGAATGTAGGCCGAACCTAAACCGAAATTAATTCTAGAGTAAGTATCTTGCCCTGCATAAGGGTAAGTCAAACCGAACATGATCGGAGCCACTTCGTTAGCCGTTCCCGTTGTTAGGAAGTCGGCTACGGATGCATAACGGTAGTACCCGGTTCCCATACGGGTGAAAGAGTTTCCGAACTTTTGAAGTTCAAAAGCAACCCCTCCGGTTAAAGTGTGGCGACCTACGTTATAGGTCAGGTTATTGATGAAGGAGTAGTTGTTGTTAACTACATCGTTAAGATAGGAGAAAAGCTCCGTACCGAATGAAATGTAGTTTCCTCCTGAAGCCGATCCGTCCCAAATGTCAACGAATGGGAATAGACGGTTGCTAGGAGAGGTTCTGGTATCCTGAATTTTGGAGTAAGTGAACAAGAACTTGTTTGAAAGCGAAGAATTGAACGTTGAGTTTAATTCTGCAGTAAGGGATTGTACCCTGTTTTGGAATGCAAAGTTTCCGTTTTCAAAAGTCATGGCATTTTCACTGACTCTTCCCCAAGAGGATCTTGGCGAAGGGCCGGAGGTTGCGTTGGCTACTGCCATGGATTGACCGTCTAAGATATTATACCTAACGGCAAGTTTGTGTTTATCGTTGATGTTCCAGTCGATTCTTGCAAGGAGTTTATCTCCTTTTTGAAAAGCTTCGTTGGCATAACCTTGGTATCTTCCCGGATCGTAGCCCCATTGATTGATGAGGTGGTTTCTTACGGCGATCAGGTCGGATTCTTTTACTCTGGAGATGTTGGCTGCCGTGTTGGAATTTCCGTCTTGAGAAGCTTTCCAAAGGTTTGATCCTGAAGCGTTTGCTCCGGTAGACTGCTCCCTTTCTGCACTGATGAAGAAGAAGAGTTTATTTTTTACGATAGGTCCTCCGAATGTAAGACCGTTGTTCATTTTGGCTCCGGTTACACGATCCAAACGATCTCCGTTGATTTTCCATCCGTTGAGTTCTTTTCCGTTGAAATAACCATAGAGAGAGCCGTGGAATTTATTGGTACCGGATTTGGTTACCGCATTGATTCCTGCTCCTGTGAAGCCCGATTGGGTTACATCAAACGGGGCGATGTTTACGGAAATTTCTTCGATGGCATCAAGGGATATTGGTTGGGCATTCCCTCCGGGAAGCGGGTTTCCGCTCAATCCAAAACCATTATTAAAGTTTGCTCCGTCAATTTGAAGATTGTTGAATCTTGCATCTCTTCCTGCAAAAGAGCTTCCGTTAGCCTGCGGTGTGAGACGCGTAAATTCGGAAATACTTCTGGAGGTTTGCGGGAGCTCCTGAATTTGTTTTAATCCCACATTGGTTCCTGCGCCGGTGCGGTTGATTTTTTTACCGCCGGTAATTACAACTTCCGTGATGCTGGCTGTTTTTTCTCCGAATACGGGGTTCAGCACGAAAGGCTGTCCTAGTTCCAAGTAAACATCTTCGTAGATTACGGGTTTTTCTCCCGCTTTGGATACTTCGATTTTGTAAGGACCACCCACACGCATGTTGCTAAGGGTGAAGCTGCCGCTGCTGTTGGCGGTGCTGCTGTAAACGGTACCGGAAGGAAGGTGTGTGGCACGGATGCTGGCTCCGGCGGAAATGCTTCCTGTCGATTGGGTTACGACCCCTTGCATACTACTCGTTGTTACCTGGGCATGGATTGGCATATAGCTGGCCAGGACAATTGCCGAGATTAATAGTTTTTTCATGAGAATGAATATAAATTACTAATTTTGGTTTTGTGCAAAAGTAACCTTAAAAATCGGAAGCAATATTAATAAATTGTTAACAATTTTTAACCGCAAGTTTTTTGGTTTTAAGTTTTTGTTTTTCAGTTTTTTGTGTTGTTTTTGTTGAGGGTTTTCTCTTTTTTTTTAGGCTGAAAACACCTCTTAATTAACAAAAAATTAACCTCAAACAATTCCCAAAATCACTCGATGGACTCCAGGTCAATAGCGATAGTTTTGGCGCATTGAGTGAGGCCTCCTGCGGAGATAAAGCCAACCCCTGTGGCGGCGAGGTCTTTCAATTGGTCTCGGGTGAGGTCGCCGGAGGCTTCGGTTTCGATTTTTCCGTTGATTAGGGTTACGGCTTTTTTTATGAAGGAGAGGTCTGTGTGGTTTAATGTTATTCGGTCTACTTTTGCTTTTAATGCTTCTTCGACTTCGGATAGATTTCGGGTTTTAACGCTGATTTTTAAATTCAGTTTGTTCTTTTTGAGATAATCTTTGGCTTTCTTTACGGCCTTGGTAAGGCTTCCATTGTGGTCGATGTGGAGGTCTTCCAGAACGATCATGTCGGAAAGTCCGTTGCGATGGTTGGTGCCTCCTCCTATGGCTACGGCCCATTTTTCGCAGACACGGAAGTTCGGTGTGGTTTTCCGCGTATCCAATAGGCGGGTTTTGGTACCCACCAGGCGGCTGTCCCATTCTTGGGTTAGGGTGGCGATGCCGCTCATGCGTTGCATGCAGTTGAGTACGAGGCGTTCGGCTTGCATGATGGATTGGGCTTTTCCCCTCACGATGAAGGCAATGTCTCCGGCTTTTGCGGTTTTGCCGTCGGGGATGAGGACATCCACTTTTATGGACGGATCCAATGTCTTGAAAATCATTTCGGCCAGTTCGATGCCGGCCACTACGCAATCCTCTTTGAGGAGGCATTGTTTTTTTTGAATCAAATTTTCTGGAATGGTGGCAAGTGTGGAATGGTCTCCTCCTTGAAGGTCTTCGTTTAGGGCGGAGAGGATGAATGTTTTTAGGGTTTCTTCGGTGAGGTAAGCGGGTTTTTTCATGAGGATTTGTTTTTGTGGACAAAGGAGGGTTTGTGATGAGGTTAGAGCCATCTACCGAACTTCGGACGCTCGGAAAGATGCTTCGACGAATGATAGACTTACCCTGGAATAAGCTCTACTTCACAAATTTAAAGAAAAAAAGGGATAAAAGCGTCGTGGGGAAATTAGAATAGCCCTTCCTTCTCCGGATTTTCAAAATAGTAATCTGTTGATAGATTGGGGGATTGGGCGGCTTTTACTGCCAGTTGGTCGCAGAATTCGTTTCCGGGATGTCCGGCGTGGCCTTTAATCCAGTGGATTTTAGGTTTGTGAAGCACGTAAAGGGGATAAAATCGCTTCCAAAGGTCGGGGTTTTTTACTTTTGCAAACCCTTTTTTAACCCAACCGAAGAGCCATTTTTGGTTAACGGCTTCCGAAACGTATTTGCTGTCCGTAAAGATATGAACGTCGTGCCCTTCGGATTTTAATTGCTCTAATGCGGTAATCACGGCCAAAAGCTCCATTCGGTTGTTGGTGGTTTTTCGGAAACCTTGGGCAAAAGCTTTTTGGTATTTTTTTTCGGGCACCCGCATAAGGATGCCGTACCCTCCTTTTCCGGGGTTTCCGCTGCAAGCGCCGTCTGTGTAGATTTCTACTTTCAAAATGGGAGAGGGAGATTAAAAAGGCATTTCTTCGTCTTCGTCAAAATCATTCATTGAGGATCCCGAGAGTCCCGAAAAGGATTCGTTGGGAAGATCGAAAGCAGAGCTCGGATCGATGGTTACTTTCAATCGGTCCAGTCCGCTGGGTTGATCCAATTGTCCGAAATTGGAAGGTTGGTAGCCGAAATTTTGTTGGGTGGCTTCCAGATCGGCGAAGCGCCCTAAATTTTTGATAAAAGCCAGTCGGACATCGGCGGTTGCTCCGTTTCTGTGCTTGGCAATAATGATTTCGGCTTGATTTTCCGTGCTGGTTTCTTCGCCTTCGGGATCGTTGTCCCACGTGTTTATTTTATAGTATTCGGGACGGAAGATAAAGGAGACGATGTCGGCATCTTGTTCGATGGCTCCGGATTCCCTCAAATCGGAGAGTTGGGGTCTTTTTCCCGGGCGGTTTTCCACGCTTCGCGAAAGCTGAGAGAGTGCAATGACGGGAACATTTAATTCTTTTGCAATGGCTTTCAGGGATCGGGAAATTGTGGAGATTTCTTGTTCTCTGTTTCCTCCGTTTTTTCCTCCGTTGTTGGCGGTCATCAGCTGGAGGTAATCCACCATGATGATTTTTACTCCGTGTTGCATAACCAAGCGGCGGCATTTGGCTCTAAAGTCGAAAACAGAAAGTGAGGGGGTTTCGTCAATATACAGAGGAGCGTTTTCCAGTTCCGAAACATTTGTAAATAGGCGTTGCCACTCTTCGTCAGACATTTGCCCTTTTCTCAGTTTGTCGGAGGTGATGCCGGTTTCCGAGGAAATCATCCTGGTAATAAGTTGGACGGAGGCCATCTCCAAAGAGAACAAGGCTAAAGGGACTTTGTGCTGTACGGCGATGTTTCTTGCCATGGAAAGCAGGAATGCGGTTTTACCCATCGCCGGTCTGGCGGCTATGATAATCAGGTCGGAATTTTGCCATCCGCCGGTTTCTTTATCCAAAAGCGTGAATCCGGACGGAACCCCCGAAAGGCCCTCTTTGTCCCGGAGGGACTTGATGGTTTCGATGGCTTGTTTTACGAGAGAGTTGGCGGTATCGAATCCTTTTTTGATGGTTCCGTTGGTAATTTCAAAAAACGATTGTTCGGCTTTATCCAGTAGTTCGAAGACGTCGGTGGATTCCTTGTAGGAACTGTCGATGACATTGGCCGAAACGTTGATGAGACTTCGGAGAATGTATTTTTCCAAAATAATGCGCACATGGTACTCGATGTGTGCGGAAGAGCTTACCCCGAGGGTGAGTTCAATGATGTATTGGTCGCCGCCGGCTAAGGAGAGTTTTCCTTCTTTCTTCAACTCCTGAATAACGGTCATCAAATCCACGGGATGGTTCCCTTCGTAGAGTTTGAGAATGGCTTCGAAAATGACTTGGTGCCGGGGGTCGTAAAAGATTTCCGGCTTCAGCAGGTCGATGGAGTAATCCAACCCTTTTTTGTCAATGAGGAAGGTTCCGATGACTAATTTTTCGAATTCTACGGCATTCGGGGGCATTTTGCCTTCCGAGATGGAAAGCTCTTTCGCGAAATTGCCGTGAGTGAGTGAAGATAAGGTTTCCTTCTGTGCCATGCGGCAAAGATAGTCGTTTTTAAAGATTGTGCCGGAGGTTTTAATTCACAAAAGGAATGGATGTGGTGGTAATCGATTGTGAATCAATTTGTTAGATGTTTTTGTTTTGTTGATAAAATCTCAGGAGGGATTAGTAGTTCATGTTTCTGAGTTTTGGGAATTTTTTGTTGACGAAAAGAGCAACCAGTAGGGTCATGGAACCGCCGAAAACCACGGAGCGAGTTACGCCCAAGAGTTTGGCGGCAAGTCCACTTTCGAACTGTCCTAATTCGTTGCTGGACATAATGAAAATGGAATTTACGCTTAAGACGCGCCCACGGATGTGTTCGGGGGTTTTCAGCTGAACCACGGTGCCTCGGATGACTACGGAAATGCCATCCAAGATGCCGCTGAGCAGCAAGAGGAAAAACGACAGCCAGTACCATTGGGAAAGTCCGAAGCCGATAATGCAGACTCCGAAGCCTGCTACGGAGGCAATCAGTATTTTGCCTTGATTTTTTTTCAGTGGGATAAAGCTCAGGGTGATGATAATCAGAATGGCGCCGATGTCGGAGGCAGCATTGAGCAGGCCGAATCTTTGAGCCCCGACATGGAGGATGTCTTTGGCGAAAACAGGAATCATGGCAACGGCACCTCCAAACAGCACGGCGAACATATCGAGGAGTAGGGCTCCGAGAATTTCACGGGTTTTGAGGATGTAGTCGATGCCTTCTTTCATACTTTCCGTTATCTTCAGAGGTTTGGTTTGGTTTTCGGAAGGGTGGGACTGGATCTGCCAAAAGAAGATTGAGGCCAAAAGCATCAGGCTTACGATAATGGTTAAGGTGCCCGAAATGCCGAACCAATGGATGAAAAAACCTCCTAAGGCATGGCCGGAGACCGAGGCACTTAGGAAAGTAGCCTGATTGACGGTGATGGCTGCGGGAAGATTGGCTCTTCCTACAATTTTGGGAATCATGGAAGGAGCTAAAGGTCCCAAAAAAGCACGGCACAAACCCGTGAAGAACACCGTTGCGTAGATGAAATAGGTGATTTGCTTATTGCTAAAATGGTGGAGGTCTTTTTCGTAAAAGGCCAAAAGGGTTAAAAATCCGATGAGTCCGACGTAGGCGTAGTTCATTGTTAACAACAGACGTTTTTTTTCGGTGTTGTCGATGACGTGCCCGGCATAAAGTGCGGAGCTTACGGCTGGGATAACTTCGGAGAGACCGATAAGTCCTATTGCGAAAGGTTCTTTGGTAAGGTCGTAAACCCACCATCCCAAAAGCGTGGCCAGCATCCTGAAGGAAAGAACAAGGAAAAAACGTCCCGTGATGAGGTTTCGGAATTCGGGGATTTTTAAAGTAAAAATGGGATTTTTGGCCATATGGTGGGCAGGGCGTATTTTTTAGTATTTTGATTTTTCCAATATTTCGGCAATTTTCCTATCGTTGGCCAGTCGGGGGATTTTGTTTTGGCCGCCCAGTTTGCCGACCGATTTGGCGTAATCTTGGAACGCATTTTTTTTCAGTCGGGTGATGACAAGCGGTTGGAGGATGTTGCCCGAGATCAAATCGTTGTAGTAAGGGTTTAATTGCCTCATTTCTTCGTCCAAATGTTTTCTGAAGCCTTCGATGTTTTCGGGTTCTTTCTCGAATTCGATGAACCATTCGTGATAGGGCAGACCTTCTTCGGGGGTGACTTGGGGTGCGAGGTGAAACTCCGTGATTTGGGTGGGGTATTTTTCCACGGCGGACTTTATGGCCTCTTCAACTTCAAAGGCGATAACGTGTTCTCCGAAAGCCGACGTGAAGTGTTTGGTTCGGCCGGAAACCAACACGCGGTAAGGGGCTTTGGAAATGAAACGCACCACATCCCCGATGGAGTAGGCCCAAAGTCCGGAATCGGTGGTGAGTATCATGGCGTAATCTTTGTGAAGTTCGATGTCTTTCAATGTTAATCGCACGGCTTCCGGTTTGCCATAAAGTTCCAAAGGGATAAATTCGTAGAAGATGCCGTGGTTGGTTAATAGTAAGAGCCCTTCCTGGGTGTAATCGTCTTGGAAAGCAAAAAAGCCTTCGCTGGCGGGGAAGGTTTGGAGGGTATCGACGGGCTTCCCTAAGAGTTCGTTCATCTTTTCGCGGTAGGGTTCGTAGTTGACCCCGCCGGTAATGATGAGCTGCAGGTTGGGAAAGAGTTCGGTGATTTTCTTTCCGTGGCGTTCTTTCAGTTTTTCAAAATACATGATCAGCCAGGGCGGGATGCCAGAGATCAGCGTCATGTTTTGGGTTTCGGTTTCTTTAACAATGGCATCCACTTTGGTCTCCCAATCTTCGATGGTATTGGTTCCCCAAGAAGGGAGTCGGTTTTTTTGGAGGTAAGCCGGAATGTGGTGGGCGACGATGCCGGAGAGTCGTCCGGTCTTTATGCCATAGAGGTCTTCCAGCTCGGGGCTGCCTTGCAGGAAAATCATTTTTCCGTTGACGAAGTCGGCGTTGCTTTTTTGGGCGATGTAATGGAATAGGGCACTTTGCGCGGCTTTGACTTGGTGGTCCATGCCTGACTTGGTCAGCGGGATGTATTTGGTTCCGGAGGTGGTTCCCGATGTTTTGGCGAAATAATGGGGTTGTCCTGGCCACAGAATGCTGGCTTGTCCTTTTTTTATTTTTTCGATATAGTTTTTGAGTCCTTCGTAATCTCTTACGGGGACGTTTTTTTGGTAATCTTTGACCGAGTGGATTTCTTGGAAAAGGTGTTCTCTTCCAAAAAGGGTTTTTTCGGCGTGCCGCACCATGGAGAGAAGGAGTTGTTGTTGGTCTTCTACGGCATTGTTTTTATAGGTGTCGCATTGTTTTACGTGGCGTTTGGCCCAAAGTTTTGCGATGTTTTTTTTCAGGAACTTTATCATGGGGCAAATTTAAACTTTTTGGTAAAGACGGCTTCATCCTCGAGACGAAAATAAAAGCATGAGGGTTAGGGTTTTTAGGGAAACGGGCTGGGGTGTGGAAATCAATTTATAAAACAGTACTTTTGTAGCGGCGAACGGTTCCGAAGATCTCTCGGAATCGCTTTCGTGTTTTGCTTATGGAACAGACTTCTCTAAAAAGGATTGATGAGGTTTTGCTGCCGAGATTGATGCGGGTTAATTTCGGGCGGGCAATTTTTGAAGAGTTGGATCAAAAACCTTCGGTTTGCGTGAAGGGGGCTTCGGGATCTGCGCCGTCTCTTTTGGCGGCCGAGTTGTTTTTGGTTCGGAAAAAAAGTGTTCTTTTTTTGGTGAATGACAAGGAGGAGGCTTTGTATGCGTCTTCCGAATTGGAAGAGTTGGTGGGGAAAGATCGGGTGCTTTATTTTCCGCCTTCGCATATGGAACCTTATCAGGTAGAGAAAGTTCAGAATGCCAATTTGGTGCTGAGGACGGAGGTGCTCAATCGTTTGAATTCGGATAAAAACCCGAAGGTTATTGTGGCGCCTTTTGCGGCGCTTGGCGAGAAGGTTTTGAAAAAGGAGGATTT
Organism: Bergeyella anatis; assembly: GCF_036016955.1. Taxonomy (NCBI): domain Bacteria; kingdom Pseudomonadati; phylum Bacteroidota; class Flavobacteriia; order Flavobacteriales; family Weeksellaceae; genus Bergeyella; species Bergeyella anatis. Next base: position 185,820 of record NZ_JAYWXI010000002.1, read on the forward strand.
TAAGGCGATTTCTCATACGATAAAGGTGGGGGATGTTTTGGATTTCGACTTTACGGAAGAGTTGTTGCATCGGTTTAATTTTCATTTGACGGATTTTGTTTCGGAGCCGGGGGAGTTTTCGGTTCGTGGGGGGATTGTTGATGTGTTTTCTTATTCCAATGAGGAGCCTTATCGCCTTACGTTTTTTGGAAACGAGGTGGAAAGCATCAAGACGTTTGATATCGAAACACAGCTGTCCAAAGGAAAGGTCGAGGCATTTCAGTTGGTTTCCAATATGAATTTTTCGGTGTCGGGGAGCAAGGTTCCTTTCTTTGAATTATTGGAGGAGGAAAGCATTGTTGTTAGTAAGAATGCGGTTTTGGGAGTGAAGAAGATCAGGGACTTTTATGAAAAAGCGCAGGAGCGGTTCGGGCAGCTCAGTCAGGAGATCAAGCATCAGGCTCCCGACGAACTTTTCGTTTCGGGGGAGGTTTTGGAACAATCGCTTAGGCGGATGTGTTTGGTGGACTTTTCTTCCCAGTCGTTGCCTTTTGTTGAGGGAGAAATTAGTTTGCATCAACAACCTCAGCCTTCGTTTCATAAAAACTTTCAGTTGCTTGCCGAGGATATTACGGAAAAACAGTCGCAGGGCTTTGAGACCTGGATTTCGTTTTCGTCTGAAAAACAGAAAGAACGCTTGGAGAGTATTTTTGAAGAACTGGGGGGAGCGGTTGGCTTCAAGCCTTTTCTTTCTGAGCTTCACGAAGGGTTTGTGGATTTTCAACTAAAAATTTCGGTTTATACGGATCATCAGATTTTTGACCGTTATCAAAGGTTTAAGGCCAAAAACAACTTTGCCAAGTCCGAGCAGTTGACTCTGAAGGATCTTATGTCGCTGAAGGTGGGGGATTATATTACGCATATTGACCATGGGATAGGAAAATTTATGGGGTTGGTAAAGGTGAATAACGACGGTAAAGTTCAGGAATGTTTCAAGTTGGTTTACAAGAATCAGGATTTGCTTTACGCTTCGATTCATTCGTTGCACAAAATTGCTAAATATAACGGGCCCGAAGGCCGGGAGGTTGTGCTTTCGAAATTGGGATCGCCGGCTTGGAAGAACCTCAAGACTAAGACTAAAGCCAAGGTTAAGCAAATAGCTTTCGACTTGATAAAACTCTATGCCGAACGAAAGTCTGCCAAAGGTTTTGCCTATACGCCGGATACTTACCTTCAGAACGAATTGGAGGCGAGTTTTATTTATGAGGATACGCCGGATCAGGAAAAAGCGACGGCGGACGTTAAAAGGGATATGGAGGCACCGACGGTAATGGATCGTTTGGTTTGTGGCGATGTGGGGTTTGGGAAGACGGAAGTGGCAATTCGGGCGGCATTTAAGGCGGCTACGGATGGCAAACAGGTGGCGGTATTGGTGCCTACAACCATTTTGGCTTTTCAGCATTATCGGAGTTTTAAGGAACGTTTAAAGGATTTTCCGGTTACGATTTCTTTTCTAAACCGTTTCAGAACGGCAAAACAGAAGTCCGAAACCAAGGCGGGACTAAAAGACGGGCAGATTGATATTGTGATTGGAACCCACCAATTGGTGGGCAAAGAGGTTCAGTTCAAGGATTTGGGGCTTTTGATTATTGATGAGGAGCATAAATTCGGGGTGAATGTTAAGGATAAGCTGAAAACGTTGAAAAGTAATATTGATACCCTGACGCTTACAGCTACGCCGATTCCTCGGACTTTGCAGTTTTCGTTGATGGCGGCTCGGGATTTATCGGTGATAAAAACACCGCCGCCTAACCGTCAGCCGGTGGATACGCAGCTGATTGGTTTTGATGAAGAATTGATTCGCGATGCGGTAGCTTACGAGCTGCAGAGGGACGGGCAGGTTTATTTCATCAATAATCGGATTGAAAATCTTAAGGAGATTGCGGGGCTTATTCAGCGTTTGGTTCCGGATGCGAGGGTTATTACGGGGCATGGGCAGATGGAAGGTAAGCAATTGGAACAGAATGTTTTGGATTTTATGGAGGGGAAATACGACGTGTTGGTTTCCACTACGATTGTGGAAAGTGGGGTGGATGTGCCCAATGCCAATACGATTTTCATTAATGATGCTCATCGTTTTGGCATGGCGGATTTGCATCAAATGCGGGGGCGGGTCGGTCGGAGCAACAAGAAGGCTTTTTGTTATCTGATAACGCCGCCTTTTGACGGGATGACTTCCGATGCGAGGAAGCGTTTGGAAGCCATCGAACAGTTTTCGGATTTGGGCAGTGGGTTTCATATTGCGATGAAGGATTTGGAAATTCGGGGGGCGGGCGACCTGCTGGGAGCGGAGCAGAGTGGTTTTATTAATGATATGGGGTTTGAGGCGTATCAAAAAATCATGCAGGAAGCCTTGGAAGAATTGCAAAACGAGGAAAGTTTTGAGGCATTGTTCGAGAACGAGGAAGACCGCAAGAAATTGATCCGTACGGTAAAAGAAGTGAATATTGATACCGATATGGATCTGATGCTTCCGGACGATTATGTGTCGAGTGTAGAGGAGCGTTTGTCGCTGTATCAGAAGCTGGCGGAGTTGCAGACCAAGGCCGAGCTTAAGACGTTTGAAGACGAATTGATTGATCGCTTTGGTGCTTTGCCTCGGGAAGCCAAAAATCTTTTGAAATCGGTGGAGCTGAAATGGCTGGCGGGGCAAATCGGTTTCGAGAAAATGGTGGTGAAAAACGGGGTCTTTTTGGGGTATTTTCCGTCCAATCCTCAGGATCGGTTTTACCGTAGTGAGAAGTTTCGCCATATTCTGAATTTTCTTACGCGGAACCCTCAGGAGGCTTCTCTAAAGGAGAAACAGACCAAGGAAGGCAGTCAGTTGATGATGCGGAAAGAAAATGTGAAAGACGTGGATCAGGTGACGGCGGTGCTGGAAAAACTGTCGCAGGAAGATGTCGGATAGGCGGCTTCTTTTGGATAGTTTTTTTTGAAAAAGGGGTCTTTTTATAATATTTTCCTAAATTAGCCTGATGTTTATCAAGGATTATATTTCGAAGGATTATCCGGCGTTTAATCACACCGATTCGATTGAGGAGGCGTGCGAAATAGCCAGAGAGTTTGGGTATTCGCACGTTTTTGTGAAAAAAAACGGATTTTATGCGGGAGCGTTGAGCCAAAGTTTTTTGGAGGAGAGTCCGGAAGGTCGGTTGGATAGCTTGGAACTTCATTACGAGCGGTTTGCTGTAGCGGAAGACGGGAATCTTTTGGATACGGTGAAGTTGTTTCATATCTTTAATGCCAACGTGGTTCCTGTGATTGCCAAAAACGAGAAATACAAAGGGTATATTTCCTGCGATGATGTTTTTAACGAGTTTTCCAAGTACCCTTTGTTTAGCGAAAACGGGGCGGTTCTTACGGTGCAAACCGGAGGGCGGCATTATTCTTTTTCGGAGTTGGCGCAGATTGTGGAGGGGAATAATGCTAAAATTTATGGCGGCTATGTCAGTTCTATTTTGGATGACGCTATACAGATCACCTTGAAAATAAGCAGCGAAAATCTTAGTTCCATCGATGAGACTTTTGAGCGTTATGGGTATCATATCGTTCATAAATCGTATATGGACGAGAAGGCGGATCTTTTGAAGGATCGTTTCGGTTTCTTTCAAAAATATTTAGAACTTTAAGACGTATGAAAGCGGCAATATACACCCAAAAAAACGACCTAGACACGTTTCTCTACCTGAGTAAATTTATTTCCGAGCTGGATAAGCGAGGGGTTTCTTCCATTTTGTTTTCGGGAATGGCAGAGGCTATGCAGTTTTCCAAGGATTTTGAGACGTTTTCCGATAAAAAGGATTTGCAGGAAAGAAAAGCCGATGTGTTGTTTACCTTTGGCGGAGACGGAACATTGGTAACTTCTTTGGTTTTCGTTCATGACACGGGAATCCCGATTGTAGGGGTTAATACGGGGCGGCTTGGCTTTTTGGCTAGTTTTACCAAAGAGGAGGTTTTTCGTCAGTTGGACAGTATTATTCAGGGGGATGTTAAAATGTCTTACCGTTCTGTGATTGAGGTGGTTTCGCCTCAGCTTGGTGATTTTTTTCCGTATGCGCTTAATGATATTTCGGTCTCGAGAAAAGAGACCACTTCGATGATTACGATCGATTCCTATATCAACGACGAGTTTCTCAATGTGTTTTGGGGGGACGGGCTTATTATTTCGACACCTACGGGTTCTACGGCATATTCTCTGAGCTGTGGGGGGCCTATTATTTCGCCGGAAAACAAAAATTTTGTTATTACGCCGATTGCGCCGCATAATCTTAACGTGAGGCCTTTGGTGGTGGATGACGATAGCGAAATTCGTTTGAAAGTCGAAAGTCGGGTGCCTCAGTATTCGTTGTCGTTGGATTCGCGGCTGGTTCATATTGATACCGACGTGGAAATCCGTCTTCGCAAGGCCGATTTCAAGGTGGCTCTCATGCAGCCCAACGACCTTAGTTTTTACGAGACCATTCGCCAAAAACTGCTTTGGGGGAAAGACAAACGGAATTAAAAAAAATCCCGTAAAATTTCGTATCTTTACGAGGTAAAAGTTAACCATTTCATTTTAATCAATTTCAAAAAATACAATTATGAGCAGAATGTTTCCGGCAGGTGTCGCCACAGGACAATTGGTAACGGATATTTTTCAGTACGCTAAAGAAAATCGCTTTGCGCTTCCGGCGGTTAACGTTATCGGATCGAGCAATGTTAACGCCGTAATGGAAACTGCGGCAAAATTGAATTCTCCTGTCATCATCCAGTTTTCCAACGGAGGTGCGGCGTACAATGCCGGGAAAGGACTAAGTAACGACGGTCAAAGAGCTGCGATTTTGGGTGCGGTTGCGGGTGCGAAGCACATTCATACGTTAGCGGAGGCCTACGGTGCGACGGTGATTCTTCATACCGACCACTGTGCGAAAAAACTTCTTCCTTGGATTGACGGGCTTATGGAGGCCAACGAGGCTTTCTACAAGCAGAACGGGAAATCGCTTTATTCCTCTCATATGCTTGATCTTTCAGAGGAATCTTTGGAAGAAAACATGGAAATCTCTTGCCGTTATTTTGAACGGATGGCTAAGATTGGGATGACCCTGGAGATTGAACTCGGTGTTACCGGTGGGGAGGAAGATGGCGTGGACAATACGGGGGTAGATTCTTCCAAGCTATACACCCAGCCGGAAGAGGTGGCTTATGCGTATGAAAGATTGAAAGCCATTTCGCCTAATTTTACTGTGGCAGCGGCGTTTGGAAACGTTCATGGGGTTTACAAACCCGGCAATGTGAAGCTGACACCGAAAATTTTGGATAACTCCCAAAAGTATGTTCAGGAAAAATTTGGTACATCCGAGAAACCGGTTAATTTCGTTTTCCACGGAGGTTCGGGGTCTACTTTGGAGGAAATTCGGGAAGCCATTGACTACGGCGTTATCAAAATGAATATTGATACCGATCTTCAGTTTGCTTATACCGAAGGCATCCGAGACTACATGACCGGAAATATCGAATACCTCAAGACGCAGATCGGAAATCCGGAAGACGACGATAAACCGAACAAAAAGTTCTACGACCCAAGGGTGTGGATCAGAAAAGGGGAAGAGACCTTCTCAAAACGTTTGGTTCAGGCGTTTGAAGATCTGAATAATGTGAACACCCTGAAATAATTTTAGCAAAGTATTTTGTACGGAAATACAATTTATATCCTAAATTTGCGCTTTGCAGTATTTAGAGGCTAAAATTTTTATTTAAAAATTCAATTTAATGGCATTCGATTGGTTTAAAAGAAAAGGTAAAAATATCACCACTTCCACGGAAGAAAAGAAGGACGTTCCTAAAGGGCTTTGGCACAAGACGCCGTCCGGAAAAATCGTGGAGCATGAGGAGCTGAAACGGAATAATTTCGTTTCTCCGGAAGATAATTTCCATGTGAGGATTGGCAGTAACGAGTTTTTTGAGATTCTCTTTGACGAGAACCACTATAAGGAGCTCAACGCCGATGTGGAGAGCGTGGATATGCTCAACTTTAAGGATACGAAAGCTTATACCGACCGTTTGAAAGAGGTGAAAGCCAAAACCAAGTTGAATGATTCCATCCGTAATGCCGTGGGCAAGGTTAATGGTCAGGAAATGGTGATTTCTTGTATGGATTTTGCTTTTATCGGTGGTTCTTTGGGGTCGGTGATGGGCGAGAAAATCAGGAGGGCGATCGATTATTGCATTCAGCATCAATTGCCTTATATGATTATCTGTCAGTCCGGAGGGGCTAGGATGCAAGAGGCGGCTTTTTCGTTGATGCAGTTGGCAAAAGTTCAAGCGAAGCTTGCCCAGTTGTCGGAGCATCAATTACCTTACATTGCTTACCTTTGCGATCCAACGTTCGGCGGAATCACGGCTTCATTTGCAATGACGGCGGACATCATCATGGCCGAACCTGGTGCTTTGATTGGTTTTGCCGGTCCTAGGGTAATTCGCGAGACCATCGGTAAGGATTTGCCCGAAGGGTTCCAAACGTCCGAATTCCTGGTGGAAAAGGGCTTTGTGGATTTCATTGTGAAACGGACGGAAATCAAGGATAAGGTTTCAAAAACCGTGGCCTTGCTAAGTAAAAATTGAAAATGGTGTAACAAAGTATAAAAAAATCTCACCTATGCGGGTGAGATTTTATTTTTGATGAAAAGAACCGGTAAAATATTCTTTAGGACGTTCCGTTCGTTGTCTCTTCCGAAAATGTTAAAGTTACTAGGGGTTTGGTTGCCTCATCCTCTATTGGGCATTATGGCGTTTTATGCGACGGCCAAGGCCTTTAGGATCGCGCGGAAAAAATTTCCCGACACGCATTCGAGCAATGGGGTGGGCAATGCTTTTCGTCATGCTTTTTGGTGTTGCCTTATTCTGATGTACGGTTGCAAAATATCTTCTCCTCGTAAGACTTTGGCTTTCTGTAAAAAAATTACCGATTTGCACGAAGAGCTTTTCCCCAATGAACCTTTGGAGACGCTTATGGATTTGCATAATAACAAAATAGGGATGGATCTTTTTATGACCATGCTTTCCGGTGTGCATCGTCAGTTTTTTGAGAAGCAGTTTTTTATCGAAAAACTAATGGATAAAGTCAAAACGGCCGAAATACTTCGAAGCACGGATCAAAATCTCGGAAGCGAGTTGGTGTACTTGGAAGAATAGGTTTTGACCTCAAAAATGAAATAATAAAAATCCCTCTTATAGCAATATGAGAGGGATTTTTCGATTGTTTGTTTTTATGCTTCAGACGTTTCTACGGCATGTTTTTTAATCAGCTCTTGTTGAACGTTGGAAGGCACCAGTTGGTAGTCGGAAAAAGTCATGCTGAATTTTGCTTTTCCTCCCGTAATCGAGCGCAGGGTAGAACCATAGTCGTCCATTTCGGCCAAAGGAACTTCAGCGATGATTTTTTGGTAATGCCCCTCGGTATCCATTCCGGAGATCAGAGCCCTACGGGTTTGCAAATCGCCCATGACGTCTCCCGTAGCCTCGTCGGGGCAAAGGATTTCCACGTGGTAAAACGGTTCTAGAAGCTGAGGTGAAGCTTGATGGAAAGCCTCTTTAAAGGCTCCTGAGGCAGCCAATTGGAACGAAATATCATTGGAATCAACGCTATGCATTTTACCATCATAGACCGAAACTCTGATGTTTTGGCAAGGGGATCCTGTCAGCGGACCGTTTTTCATCTGCTGCATGATGCCTTTTTTGATGGCGCCGATATACCTTGAATCAATGGCTCCTCCTACGATGCACCAGTAAAAGGCCAGCTTTCCGCCCCAAGGTAGTTCTTCCACTTCTTTTTGACGAATGCTCACGCCTTCGGGTTCGGCCATACCGTCGTAATAATTTTCGACCCTCATGTGGATTTCCCCGAATTGACCTGCTCCTCCGGATTGTTTTTTATGACGGTAATCGGCATCGGCTTTTCCGGTAATGGTTTCGCGGTAAGAAATTTTGGGGGATTTCATTTCCATCTTTACTCCGAATTCCTTTTGCAAACGCTGCCGAACCAAGTCGATATGCAGTTGGCCTTGTCCGCCCAAAATGGCTTCGTGGGTATCCTGGTCGATTTCGATTTTTAGCGTGGGGTCTTCTTCCTTGATTTTATTCAGTGCTGCGAAAAGCTTTTCGGTATCGGCGGTATTTTCGGCAAAAACGGCTTTACGTATGCGGCTTTCGGGGAATACCATGGGTCTTACCTTACGGTCTATTCCTCTGCTATTCAGTGTATGGTTGGTGTGCGCCGATTTTAACTTTACCGTTACCCCAAGGTCGCCGGCTTGGAGTTCTTGCACCGGAATCCGCTCTTTGCCTTCTGCCACAAAAAGCTGTGCGATTCTTTCTGTTTCGCCGTTCTCGGCATTAACCAATTCGTCACCGGATTTTAAGGTACCGGAAACCACTTTGAAATAAGAAACCATGCCGACTTGAGGCTCTGAAGCGGTTTTATAAATGAAAATTGTGGTTTTGTCCTCGGCATCATAGGCTACTTCGCTTCCATCCTGCATCACTCGTTTGGGGCGGTCGGCCGGTGAGGGAGCAATATCGTCCAAAAAGCCCATTATCCGCCCGCTGCCCATGTCTTTTAACCCGGAAGCGACGAAAACAGGAAAAAATTGCTGATTGGCCAGGGCAATGGTCAGTCCCTTAGCCAGTTCTTCTTCGCTGAGAGTTCCTTTTTCAAAATATTTTTCCATCAGGCCTTCTTCGTTTTCGGCGGCAATTTCGACCAAGGTGTTGTGCATGGCTTTCGCTCTTTCCATTTCGCTTTCGGGGATGGCTTTTTTCTCGGGCTTGCCTCCCGTGTTTGGGAATTCGTAAACGACCATCCGTAAGGCATCCAAAATGCGATTGAAGCCCTCACCTGAATTGAGCGGATACTGCGTGGGAATCAGTTTGTTACCAAGCCGTTGCTGCGCTTGTGCGAGTGTGTTTTCGTAGTCTGCTTTGACATGATCCATTTGGTTGATAACAAAAATAGTCGGAGTGGCGTATTTTTCGACATATTCCCAAACCAATTCTGTACCCACTTCCACGCCATTGGCTGCATTTAGGACAACCAAAGCCGTATCCGCCACTTTCATGGAAGCAATGACTTCCCCTACAAAATCATCGAATCCCGGCGTGTCGATCACATTGATTTTATTGTTCTTCCAATTCACGAACATCTGATGGGAGAAAATGGTGTTTTCTCTTTCGTGTTCAATATCGGTATAGTCACTCACGGTATTATGCCCCTCGATGCTGCCACGGCGACCAATCGCTCCGCCCTCGTAAAGCATGGTTTCTATAAGGGTGGTTTTACCTGAGGCCGAGTGGCCTAGCAGGACCACGTTTCTGATGTTTTGGGTTTTTGCACTCATATCCATGTGGTTTTATAGTATTGATATTATTGTCTGACGTACAAAAGGGAAATAAAAACATTTGAATTTTTAGGAAACTAAAGTTACGAAAGATTGCATCGGTATGCGGTGTTTTTCCAATTAAATAAAACTGATTTTTAGCATTCTTGCGTTTCGGAAAATAAGGCTTTCCTAAAAATCGGCTTGCATTTAAAGGTATTTTATCTATTTTTACTCAAATTTTTCGAGGAATGGTTTTAAGCAGAATTTGGTCGGCCTTTATTATCATTGCCATTTTGGTGGCAGGGATAAAATACTTGTTTTCTCCGAACTACAATGCCATATTTAACGATATGGTCGTAGGGAAGGGAGGCGATACCGTGGCTATTGCCACTCGTTCTTTAGACGAAATCCCGGCGCCTATCCGTCAGCATTTGAATCCTGGTGCGGTGTTTTCCGATAATCATATCCAATACCAGGCCGATGCTTTGGGGCAGACGGTTGAGGTTTACCGTATTCAATCTACTGACGGGGTTATCGGAACGTCGGAAACCGCCGTCAAAATTTGCTTGGGGCTTATCGGGATTATGACGCTTTTTATGGGGTTTATGAGTATTGCGGAAAAAGCGGGAGGGATTAATCTTCTTTCCCGGTTGATTCAACCTTTTTTCTCTAAACTTTTTCCGGAAGTGCCGAAGAATCACCCTTCTTTTGGGCATATGATGCTGAATTTCAGTGCAAATCTTCTGGGCTTGGACAATGCGGCAACCCCTTTTGGTTTGAAAGCCATGGAAAGTCTCCAAACCCTGAATCCTTCCAAAGACAAAGCAAGTAATGCTCAAATCATGTTTTTGTGTTTGCATGCGTCTGGACTGACCTTGATACCGGTTTCCATTATTGCGATTCGTTCCAGTATGGGGGCGGCCAATCCTACGGATATTTTTCTCCCTTGTCTGATTGCTACTTTTGCGGCGACAATGGCTGCGATGATTATTGTGTCGGTAAAGCAAAGGATTAACCTTTTTCAGCCGGTTGTACTGGCTTATATTGGTGGAATTTCAGCCGTGATTGCGGCATTGGTGGTTTATTTGGTGCGTCTGAATCAGGCCGAACTTTCCTCTTTTTCCCAAGCCTTGAGCAACGGATTGATTTTGCTCATTTTTTTAGCCATCGTTTTAGGGGGAGTTTATAAAAAAATAAACGTGTTCGATGCCTTTGTGGAAGGTGCTAAAGAAGGATTTTGGACGTGTGTGAAAATCATTCCTTATTTGGTCGGAATGCTTATCGCCATCTCTTTATTGCGGACGTCGGGGGTTTTTGAAGTGATTATTGACGGGATGAAATGGCTGGCCGATGCCGCTCGGATGGATACGCGTTTTGTTGACGGGCTTCCCACGGCTTTAATCAAGCCGTTATCCGGTTCCGGTGCCCGAGGAATGATGGTGGATACCATGACCACTTTCGAAGCGGATTCTTTTCCATCGCGATTGGCGGGGGTGCTTCAAGGCAGTTCGGATACTACGTTTTATGTCATTGCGGTTTACTTTGGTGCGGTGGGGATACGCAATACCCGCTATACGGTGGGAGCCATGCTTTTGGCTGATTTGGTGGGAATCATTACTTCTGTGACTTTGGCGTATTTATTTTTTGGTTAAATGTTTTTAAAGCGATCGAATGATTCACGATAAAGATTACATGATGCGTCAAGTGAAACAGTTTTCCGAGTTTTTGTCCAAAATGCTTTTGGGGAAAAACGAGGGGAAACCCGAGGAGGAACAGTTGGTTTTTGACACGCAGCTCAGAGGGATCTTCCGGAAAACTTTTGACCAGTTGGCTTCGGCTCCTTTGGAGGAATTGTCCTTGTGGGTCGAACAGCAAGAGGAGGGCAATCGTCCGGCTTATTACGAGCTTTTGGGGACAGTTTTTTACTTTAAGTACAAGGAAATACCGAATCCCGATTTTGCCGAAAAGGCCAGGCATTTCTATAGGTTGTGGCAGGAGAAAGGTCGTGTTTTTTCACTTTTGGTGGTTCAGAGACTGAACGAATTGTCTTGATTGTTTTAGACTAAGTCTTCTTATTTTTTTAGGGCGTCCGAATTCCTTCAGGTTTGACGAAAAAATTCTTAGATTTGTGAAACCTTTGTCATTATGTATAAGTCAGTAATACGGCCGTTGCTTTTCAAACTGGATCCGGAACGGGCGCATCATCTTATTTTTTCGCTGCTCAAGCATTTTGGTTTTTTAGCTAAAGTATTTTTGCCTAAGCCTTTGGAAGATCAAAGGTTGGAGAGGGAGGTTTTCGGTCTCAGATTCAAAAATCCTGTAGGGCTGGCCGCTGGTTTGGATAAAAATGCAGTTTTGTATAATGAACTGGCCGATTTGGGGTTTGGCTTTGTCGAAATTGGCACGGTTACACCGAAAGGCCAGGCTGGAAACCCTAAGAAACGTTTGTTCAGGCTATTGGATGACGAAGGGATCATTAACCGCATGGGATTTAATAACGATGGAGTGGAAGCAGCGGTGTTGCAGTTGAAAAAAAATAAGCGCAAGATTATTATTGGGGGGAATATCGGTAAAAATACCGCGACGGCTCCGGAGGATTATACGCAGGACTATGTCTTGTGTTTTGAGGCGTTGCATCCCTTGGTGGATTATTTCGTACTGAATGTAAGCTGTCCGAATGTAAGCAGTCATGCCAAGTTGGAAGACGCCGATTATCTGAAAGAACTTATTGATGAGGTGCAAAAGATTAATCGGAAAAAAGAAAAACCAAAACCTGTTCTTCTGAAAATTGCTCCGGATCTTAACACCCGCCAGTTGGATGATATTATCGATTTAGTGAAAGAAACCGGTATTGACGGAGTTATTGCAACCAACACGTCCGTTAACAGAGCGGGGTTAAAAACCAGTTCGGAAAGGCTTTCGGCCATAGGGAATGGAGGGCTTAGCGGAAAGCCTATTCGGGAGCGTAGCACGGAAGTTATTCGTTATCTCAGTGAAAAATCGGATAGGGCGTTTCCGATCATTGGTGTCGGGGGGATTCATTCGGCGGCGGATGCCATGGAGAAATTTGAGGCGGGGGCTTGCTTGGTTCAGCTTTACACGGGCTTTATTTACGAGGGACCACAACTGATAAGGGAAATTAACGAAAGGCTTTTGGAGTCGACCTAGATAAACGTAGTTTTCCTGAAAAAAGTAAAAAGGCAGTCTCTTTAAGACCGCCTTTGTGTTTATTTGGGCAACCCTTTTTTTAGGGCTTTGTGTGCTCGTTCGATGGCTTTTTTCTCTTTCCAGTCCATGTATTTTTTCTTGAAGCGGGATTTCATGAAATTGTCGAATTTCCGCTGAACGGTAAGGTTCCAAAGAGAGTGGGCTTTCACTCCCCAAGACTTGTCCCAAGCCCGAAGGGAAATCGAGAAACTGCCGTCCAGGTATTTCATCCAATGCCACCATCCAGTAGGCATGAACAAGGTGTCGCCGTGCTCCAAAAAGCATTCGATGCCCTCTACGCCGTCCAAGGCCGGAAATTTTTCAAAATCGGGATTTTCAATATCATAATCTTCCAAAGCGTAAGTGGCATAAGGAATCTGGTAAAGCCGGTCTTTCCATTTATAATCGAACAAAAGGATGTGCTTTCTTCCGTTGAAATGGGTGTGGAAAATGTGAGCCATGTCGATATCGTAGTGAAGGAAAGTTACCGACCCCTTACCGCCAAAAAAGAGGTTGGGGTATTTGTCCAAAAAACCTCCCATCAAATCTTTTGGGAAGATGTAATCTTTTAAAAGTTCTTTGGCGTGCACAATCGGGTCAAAAAGAAAAATACGCAAATCGGTGGGTTGCGATTTGATTAGATCGATATAATCCGCAAATTTCATTCGTGCCGCCGAAGCATTGATTGGGGCCGCGGGATCGGCTTTAGAAGAATCGTACAACGGAACCTCCACATCACCGACTGCTTGTTTCATATAATCCAAATTCCATTTTTGATAGGCCGGCCACTTTCGGGCCATATTTCGGATGACAACGGGTTTTCTTGGTTTCAGGTATTTTTCGACAAATTCTTCTTTGGTGATATCCTCTACAATATCAATCGGTTTTAGAATGAGACCCATATGAATTAGATATTAAGCCGCAAAATTAATCATTTACTGCAATCGGGTTTTATTTTTCGTGGTTTTTTGAGTAAATTTTTTGGTAAAAGTTCCTTTTTTGTTGAAAAATAATTGTGTTGAAAAGCGAAGGGATTAAAGGGGCTTTTGCCAATGAAGCTGAAAGTTTGTTTATGGATATTGTTTTTATGTTACAAAATCTTAATCTTTTCCTCGATACTGGGCATAAAAAAATTATTTTTGCAGATTATATTGCCTTTGTTGCGAGTATTCGGTATGGGGGCAAAAATGTATAACCAAAGAAAAAAACACTTTTGAAAGTAAACGCTAGAAAAATACTGAAATACGGCGCGGTTGCCTTATTGTCTTTTGTTGTGCTTTTGGTGGTTTTGGTTCTTAGTCTCCGGCTGCCTGCGGTGCAGAATGCCATAAAAGACCGTTTGGTGGTTTATTTGGAAGACAAAATCCAAACCAAGGTAGAATTACAACGGTTTTATGTGGGCTTTCCCAATAGTTTGGTAATGGAGAATCTCTACCTTCAGGGAAAGTCGGAGGACACGTTGCTTTATGCCAAAAAATTCGATGTGGGGCTTGATATTCCCAAGCTTTTGAGTAACACGGTGGATTTGACTTCGATTGAACTGGAGGGGATTCGGGCCAATATTGTTCGTCATCCGGACGGGCGATTTAACTTTGATTACATTCTTGACGCTTTTGCCACCAAGGAGGAAGAAGCTTCGGAATCCAAACCTTTTGTCATTTCCTTGGATAAGATTCGGCTGAAAGACATCGGGATTTCTTTTGTCGACCGTCAGGCCGGAAATCATACCAGGGTTTATTTCAAGCATTTCGACACGAGGGTCAAAACGTTTGATTTGGATAAGAATTCGTACGCCCTTAATACGATTGCCATGGATGGTCTTCGCCTGAAGCTCCATCAAGATTTATTGGAAGAAGCCGGTAAGAAAGTGGAAGAAAAGGTGGATTCTCTAAACCGTAAAAACCCGATGAATCTGTCGCTGGGCGAGATAAAGTTAACCGACTTTAATATCGATTATGGTGATGAAAACACCAAGACGTTTGCTAAAATTGTTTTTGGGGAGCTCAGTACGCGGATTAATGGGATGGATTTACCCCGTAACCGTTACGACATAGACCGTGTGATGCTGAAAGAGGCCGTTATTGACGCCCGTCTTCATTTGGTTGAAAAACCATCTTCCGACGGAGAGAAAAAAAGCATGGCCGAGGAGGAAAATGCTTTGCAGTTGCTTTTGGGCGAGATGATTATTGATAATGTCAGGGCTTCTTACCGAAATACGGCTGCCAAACCTGCTACGAGGGGCATGGATTTTAACCGTCTTAATTTTTCGAACCTTCATCTTGACCTTCGCGATTTTCAAATGCAGGAGGGTGCGGTAACCGGGGAAATCCGTTCGGCTCGGGTGAAAGAGGGAGGCGGTTTGGATCTCCGTCGTTTGCAGACGGAATTTGCCTATGCCGACCGAAAGGCTTATCTCAAAAAGCTATATTTGGAAACCCCTTACACGGTTCTGCGGGATGAAGTTACTTTGACATACGATTCGGTGGAGCAATTGGTTTCCAATCCCGGAGCGGTTGGGGTTTTGGCTTCGGTTCGGGATTCGAGGGTTGGTTTTAGGGACTTGCTTTATTTTGCGCCGGATTTGCGTCATACCTCTCCTTTCGATAAGTACCCTAACGCTATTCTTAATATCGATGCGAGGCTTAAGGGAAAGATTAACGACCTCAATATTTCTGCGTTTCAGGTTTCGGGGCTTGGCGATTTGAATGTGGCGGTTTCGGGAACGGTTAAAAATGCCATGAATCCGGAAAAACTCCGCTACGATCTTAATCTTCGCAATATTTCCACTTCTTCGGCCACTTTACGGGGGCTTCTTCCGGCTAATACTTTGCCTTCTACCCTTACTTTACCTTCCAAAATGGTTTTGTCGGGACGGGCGAAGGGTTCGCTTTCGTTTGTGGATACGCAGCTTAAATTGCTGAGCAATTTGGGTAATGCGGTTTTGGATGCTCGTGTGGATATGGCAGAAAAGGGAAGGGAGCTCTACACGGTGAAAGGGCGTTTTCAAAATTTTCAATTGGGGACGATTCTTCAAAACAAAGATTTGGGCATGGTTAGTGGAAGGATTTTTGCCAATGGGCAGAATTTCGATGTGATGAACGGCGTTTCGGAAGTCAGAGGAACACTTGAGGCTTTCGATTATAACCGTTACCGTTACCGCAATGTGGCTTTGTCCGCAAAGGTCAATCGGGGTCAATATTGGGCTAAGGTAAATTCGGATGATCCTAATGCAAACCTTAATTTGACTGCATCGGGACGTTACCAGAACAACCGCCCCACGGTTGCTCTTGAAGGTCAAATCATAAAATTGGATTTGCATCGTTTGGGCTTTTACCAGGAGCCTCTTCTTTTGGCAGGGTCTATTGATGGCGCGTTTAGCAGTCTTGATCCCGATGCTCTCAACGGAAAATTAAGCCTAAGCCATTTTGCTTTGTCGAATGGTAAAGAAGTTTATCCCGTTCAGGATATTCATATTACGGCGGAAGCGCAAGAATACGCCAACCGTTTGAGTCTTCGTTCGCAAGTGGCGGATGTCGATTTGGACGGGAATTATAAACTTACTCAGATTTTTGGGGCTTTGCAGAATACAATCCATCGGTATTACCGTTTTCAGAAAACGGATGGTTCTACTCCAATTGCGCCTAATCAGTATTTTACCTTCGAGGCTGTGCTTAAAGACGATGATTTGTTAAGGCGTTTTGTTCCAGAGCTTACCCGCTTTGAGGAGATTAGGCTTGAGGGGCGTTACGATGCGGATCGGCAGAGGCTTCATTTCAACGGAGCCGTGCCTTCGGTGACTTATGCGGATAACACGATTAGCGGCGGCTCTTTTAACGTGGCCAATAACGACAACGCATTGGTTTACGATTTAGAAATTGCGAAGGTGGAAACCGCTTCCATGGCGGTTCATCGTTTGGCACTAAAGGGGGATGTATCCGATAATACCCTGAGGTATACTCTTTCGACAGAAGATGAAAAACAGGTTCGTCAATTTCTTGTAGCCGGCCGTTTGCAATCTTTGGGAGAAGGGATGAAACTCTCGCTTAATCCGGACGGACTGCAGCTTAATTATGATCACTGGAAGGTTGCCGAAGACAATGCAATCCATTTTGGAGAAAAAGGCTTTTTTGCCCAAAATTTCACTTTGAGCCATGATGGAAGCCGCATTGCGGTAAATTCCGAATCGCAGAAATTCAACAGCCCTTTAACGGTGGAGGTGCAAAACTTCCGAATCGAAACCATTACGGACATCATCCGAAAAGATTCTCTTTTGGCCCAAGGCGGTATTGACGGTACCCTTCGTGTGGAGCATTTTGGAAAACCGTTGGCTCTGACTACGAACCTTGATGTGACGGATTTGAAAGTCTTCGGAAGTCCCGTAGGCAATCTTAAAGTGGATGTAAAAACCAAAACGCCCGAGGTGCTTTATGCCGATGTAGTGCTTAGTGGTTTTGATAATGACGTGAGAATTAACGGGGATTACCTTTTGGCCGACAATGCTTTCGATTTGCAGCTCAAGATTAATCGTTTGCAGATGAAAACATTGCAGGGGCTTAGCGGAAACGCTATTCAGAAGGCCACGGGGCATCTTTCCGGGAAAATTAACATTACGGGAACGGCGAACGAACCGAATCTTAGAGGGGCATTGGGATTCAATAATGCCGGTTTGGAAATTACCCAAACGGGGAGTGTGTTTTCCGATATAAACGATGAAATCCGTTTTACGGGAGAGGGGATGGTTTTCGATCGTTTTGCACTTAATGACAATGAAGGAAACCGCTTGGTATTGGACGGTAAAATCCACACGAAAGACTATAGGGACTTCCGTTTTGACCTTGGGGTTAATGCGGACGGTTTCCGTTTGGTGGATTCCGAAGAGGATAACGATCGTATGATGTACGGGGTGTTGGTTTTGGATGCGGCGTTGCATATCGGTGGCGACTTGGCGCTTCCGGAGGTTGATGGTCGTTTGGCGGTAACCGACAAAACGGATTTCACATTGGTTATGCCACAAAGCACTCCGGCCAAACAGACCAGGGAAGGTATTCTTGAATTTGTGGATAAGGACAAGGTGGCCCTGAACCAAACCTTAAAAACGGATAGTTTGGATACCCAAAGCCGTATAAAAGGGATGGACGTGAGTGTGAATATCGGCTTGGACAAGGAGGCTAAATTCTCTCTGATTATTGATAAAGCCAGTGGTGATTTTGTGAAAATTCAGGGGGAGGCCGATCTTACGGGAGGGATTGATCCTTCGGGGAAAACCACTTTGGTAGGGGTATTCCAGGTGGAAAAAGGAGATTATGAAATGTCGTTCAGTTTGGTCAAAAGGAAATTTGAAATACAGAAAGGGAGCACCATTACTTGGACGGGCGAGCCTACGGCGGCGAATTTGGATATCACGGCTGTTTACAAAACCAATGCGGCACCGATTGACTTGGTTCAGCAGCAGATTACGGGACGCTCCTCTGCGGAGATGAATATGTACAAACAGCGCATCCCTTTCAATACGCTTCTCCATCTTGACGGCGAGCTTCTGAAACCGGTCATTACTTTTGATATTACCACGGACGATGAAAATCCTTCGGTGGCTACTTTTGTTATGGAGGACACCAAGATGAAATTGGAGCAGCTCCGTACCAACGAAAACGAGATGAATAAACAGGTTTTTGCTTTGTTGATGCTCAATCGTTTTATTGGCGAAAACCCTTTCCAGAGCGAATCGGGGGTTTCGGCGGGGACCATGGCCAGACAAAGTGTCAGCCAAATTCTTTCTCAGCAGCTTAATAATATTGCTTCCGACCTGATTGCTGGTGTGGATTTGACATTTGATTTCGATTCTTATGAAGAGTATTCTACCGGCTCGCGAAATCAAAGAACGGACATGAATGTGGCTTTGAGCAAGCGGCTTTTGGATGACCGTTTAAAAGTGTCGATTGGCAGCAGTTTCGGCTTGGAAGGTGGGGCCAGACAGAACGAAAATATGACGAACATTGCGGGGGATATTGCGGTGGATTATAGTCTTTCCAAAGACGGGCGTTACCTGCTGAGGGCTTACCGTAAGAACGAATACCAAGTGGCTCTTCAGGGGCAAATCATAGAAACGGGGTTGAGTTTCGTCATCACTTTGGATTATGATGATTTCAAAACGATTTTTCGGAAAAGTAAACTTAAAACCGGATTACAAAAAAAATAATTATGCGAACGCAGAAAATAGGGAATAAATCTTTTTTTTCGGGATGTGCTGGAGGACTTTCTTTGGTTCTTCTATCGCTCGTTTCTTCTTGTAACACCCGCTATCTTAACGATGGCGAGCTGCTTTACACGGGCGCCGAAATCCGTATTGAGAATGACACGATGGGGAAATCCGAGCGTGCCGGATTAAAGAGCCGTTTGGAGGAAAATCTAACCCCGAAACCCAATGCTTCTTTTCTGGGGCTTCGTCCCAAATTGTATGTTTGGAACCTCACGAAAGACACCAAAAAAGAAAAAGGATTGAGCCACTGGCTGAAAAACAAAGTCGGAGAAGAACCGGTGCTTTTGTCTTCCGTGGATCGGGAATTCAATACTTCAATTATCGAAAATTACTCCGAGAACAAAGGTTATTTTAATGTTCGGGCGTCTTACGATACGCTTGTCCGGGGCAAAAAGGCAAAAGTGGTCTATCGGGTGAAAACGGGACCTCGTTACCGTATTGCCGAGGTGGATTTTCCCAAAGACTCGACCAAAATCAATGCTGAAATCCAAAAACTGGCTTCCAAGTCTTTGCTTAAAAAAGGAAAACCTTTCGATTTGGACGTGGTGATTGCCGAAAGGGAACGAATCGACAGCCGTCTGAAGGAAAACGGGTTTTATTATTTTCATCCCGATAACCTCATCGTGCAGGCGGATAGTACGGTTAACCAACGCCCTGAGGTGGAACTTACCGTCAAGCTGAAGGACAATGTGCCTTCGTTGGCCAAACGTCAATTTACCATCGGTAATGTTATTGTTTTTCCCGATTATAATATTCGCCATGTGAGCGAAGGAAAGTACCGCGTACCGGCAAATATCGATTCGCTGGAGGTTTATAAAGATTTTTATATTGCCGATCCGGAGCACAAATTCAAACCGAGGATTTTCGATCGTGCACTTTACTTTAACAAAGGGGACATTTACAATAGGGGCGACCATAACCTGACGCTTAACCGCTTGATCAGTTTGGGGGTTTTCAAGTTTGTAAAAAACGAATTTGTTATTTCGGATTCCTTGCGTAACCGTTTCGATGTTTATTATATGCTTACTCCGCGGGAGTTTCAATCTTTGCGGGTGGAAACTACGGGGCGCACCAACTCTGCCAATTATGGCGGTGGAGAACTTAACCTCAATTGGACGCATCGAAATATTTTCCGAGGAGCCGAGCAGCTCAAAACTTCACTTTATGGCGCATTTGATATGCAGATGGGTGGACAGAGGGACGGGAACAATATCTTTCGGGCCGGTGCTAATGCCCAACTATCCATTCCGCGTTTGGTGGCGCCGTTTCGATTTTCTTCTTCCAGTGGGTTTGTTCCGAGAACCAATGCCTCGTTGGGGTATGAATACAACAGTCGCACAAGACTTTACTCACTGCATAACTTTAATGCTTCCTTTGGGTATTTATGGAAAGAAAACGTGAGGAAGGAGCACGATTTAAAAGTGATGCAGGCGACTTTGGTTTATCCGGAAAAGATCACCCCCGAATACGAGGTGCAAATGGCGGTTTATCCGACTTTGCGCAGGGTGGTGGAAGAGCAGTTTATTTTCGGGCCGACGTACGCTTACACGTACACCAACACCATGCTTCCGAAAAAGACAACGCTTTACTATCGCGGGATGTTGGATTTGGCAGGAAACCTTACAGGGCTTTTAATGGGAGCCGATGCCAAAAACGGGAAGCAGAAAGAGATTTTCCGCCTGCCTTTCAGTCAATATGCGAAAATGGAACACGACTTGCGTCTTTACCACCGTTTGTCGGAGAAGCAAAGCATCGCTGCAAGGACGGTTTTAGGAATCGCTCTGCCTTATGGTAATTCTGAGTATATGCCTTTTTCCCGACAGTTTTTTGTAGGGGGAAGCAATAGTGTTCGGGCTTTCCGTGCCAGAACCTTGGGGCCAGGAAGTTATGACCCCCGAACGCAGACCACTTCGTTCTTTTTTGATCAGGCGGGAGACCTTAAGCTGGAAATCAATGCCGAATATCGGGCTAATCTGTATCGCTTTCTTAATGCTGCTGCTTTTGTGGATGCAGGGAATATTTGGCTGGTGAATGAAGATCCTAACCGCCCCGGAGGGAAGTTTTCCGGGCGATTTATGAAAGAAATCGCTGTGGGGGCAGGGCTGGGGCTCCGACTGGATTTTTCTATTCTTATTCTTCGGCTGGATTTGGCTGTGCCGCTTAGGGTTCCTTATTATGAAGAAAAAGACCGCTGGATGTTTGATAAAATTGATTTCGGCAATGCCGCTTGGAGAAGAGATAATTTAATGTTAAATATAGCCATAGGCTATCCATTCTAATAAATTAAACAGATGACTAAACGAGTGAAATTTTTGTGGGAGGTTTTATTGAAAGCGGCTCAGGACTGGGCATCGTCCAATGCCATGCGTAATTCGGCGAGTATTGCTTATTATGCGATTTTTTCGATTCCGGGTTTATTGATTATTATTATTTGGTTGGCGGGGTATTTCTTCGGCGAAGAAGCCATTCGTGGGGAAATCAGTCATCAAATTAGCGAAGCGGTGGGCTACGAGGCGGCTCAGAGTATTGAGCAGATGGTGGCCGGGTCGCTTATTGATAAAGATAATGTTTTGATGAAAACCGTAGGGGTTTTTTCATTGGTTTTTGGGGCGACGACGCTTTTTTTTCAGTTGCAGAAATCGTTGAATGACCTTTGGAGCATTGAGCCGGCTCCAAAGAAAGCGTTAATTAATTTTGTGCTCAGCCGAGCCAACTCTCTTGGGATGATCCTGATTATCGGGTTTCTGATGACCATTACCATGATTTTTTCTTCGGTTGTTAGTTTTCTCAATGGGTATATTACTCATAGTCTGGGGTTTGAAACGTATAATCTCATGCAGATTGTTAACTTTTCGGCGGGGTTTATTTTGACGACGTTGGTATTTGCGTTTATGTTTAAGGTTTTGCCGGATGTGCAGTTGGGGTGGCGTTTGGTTTGGCCAGGAGCGTTGCTTACTTCTTTACTTTTCACGGCGGGTAAGTTTATATTGAGTTATTATTTTACTTCGTTTCAGCCTACTTCTACATTTGGGACGGCGGGTACGATTGTTTTGGTGATGATGTGGATTAATTATTCTTGCATGTTGGTTTTTTTCGGTGCGGAGTTCACTCGGGTGTTTGCCGCTAAATCGGGGCAGGCCATTAAACCTTCGCGTTTTGCCAGTTGGAACAGGCTGAAGCAGTTGGAAGCAAAAGTAGGAACCGAGGAGGAAGAATAACGCTTTTTTTTGAAGGGCAGGAATTTGTTATTGGAATTGGTCGTCCGATGGAAGTAATTTCGACGGACGATTTTCTGAAGGATAGATTACGAAAACTTCAGTACTTTTGCGGTGTTTTCTCGGACGGAAAGCGAATTAGAACCCAAAACTCAAAGAAAATACATACACGTGAAATATCTTATTGTAGGACTAGGAAATAAAGGGGCAGAATACGAAAACACTCGTCATAATATTGGTTTTAAGGTAGTGGAAAAGCTGGCGGAAACGATAGAGGCTCCTTTTAAAACGGCTAATTTCGGTTGGCTGGCGGAGGGCAAATACAAGGGGCGGAAAGTTTTGCTTTTGAAACCGGATACTTATATGAACCTCTCGGGGAAAGCCATTAAATTTTGGATGCAGAAAGAAAACATTCCTTTGGAAAATCTTTTGGTTATTACGGATGATTTGGCTTTGCCGTTCGGGACGTTGAGGATGAAAATGAAAGGTTCGGATGCAGGGCATAACGGACTGAAGAGTGTTCAGGGGGAGCTTCAGACTCAAAACTACCCTAGGCTTCGTTTTGGCATTTCGGCTAATTTTGCTCAGGGACGGCAGGTGGATTATGTGATTGGCGAATGGACCGACGAAGAGAAGGAGAAGTTGGGAGAGAGAATCGAGCAATTTTCGAAGGCTTCTTTGGCGTTTGTGTTTGCTGGGATTCAGAATGCCATGACGGGATTCAACGGAAAATAGAGATAAAAAAAGCCGAGGCTTCACAGAAAAGCCCCGGCGGGAATCTATTTATAAAAATAGAAAAAAGCCTAACGGTGTGGCGGCTCGTAAATGAGCCTAAGGAACGAGCTGAAGCGCTCGTTGTGTTTGCTTACGGGAATTCCCGTGACAATACCCAGCATGATTTCGTTATTGACGACCAATCTCATTTGAGGTCGGATGACCATGTCGAAATTATTGCGGTAAAATTCTTTGTTAAACTCCACACCAATAAAGTTTCTGGTGCCCGAAATCATGTAGTGAACGTTGCTGTTTACCTGCAGGGTATGATGCCAGCTTTGGTCCGAGAAATGTTGCTCGATGACCGGTCCGGTGTAGAGCAGGGTGTGGAAATTGTTTCCCCAGCGTTTGGCGGCCACGAAAAAAGGATTGAAGACGTTTCCCGTAAAAAAACGTTCATTCTTCATGTTGTTAAAGGTATTGAGCTCGAATTCGTGGATGTAGCCCAACGCCAGCGAAGTCGATTTTTCTTCGTTTACCAGGAAAGTGTATTGAGCGGCCATTTTTAAACTGTTGATGGCGTTATCTGGTTTGAAGCCATCGTTGTTTTTGGAGTAAATGGAGAAGGGAATTTCCACCTCCAGACCCAAACGGTCGATAGGCGCCCATTCGTATTCGACGAGGCCTTCGTATTTGTCGTAATTGTTTTTATCGGTGATGCCGAAACCGGCGTTCCATTCTTTCTCTCCTTTTCTGGCGCCCAAATCGCGGATCAGGTCGATGTAAAGTGGTTCGGCGTGTAGGACTTTTGGGGGATGATTTTTGGGGTTTTCGACTTGGTGGATGTATTCCAAATCCAGTTTCCGTTCATGGGAAAGACTGTCTTTCTCTTGCGCGTGGCAAAGTACGGAAAAAGAAAAAATCAGGACAAAAAACGTTCTCATCGGGATAGATTCAAGGTGTTGAATATAGCGATTTGGATTTGACCTTGGTTTTGTTTCGGCGAGAAAGGGCTTTGCCCCTTGGTGATGACGGTTTGGTCCATGTAGCCGATTTCAAACCGGGTGTTTTTGTTAAGGACGTAACCTAGGGCGAGGTAAATCCGATTTCGATCGAACACTCGGCTTTCGGGTACGATAAAGATTTCGTTATAGGCCGAAAGGTAGGTGGATTTGGCTTCCATGCCTTGTTTGGACAAGGGGAGGTTTGCGGCTAAAAAATACCGGCCTCTTAGTCTGAAGTCATTGGTGTCGAGAAACCGCTGTTCGGTACGGAAGCGGTGTTGGATTAATGCTTTTCCCCATTTCGATTTATGGATGAACTGCTGGTAGATGCGGTGTTCGGAAGAGGTTTGCCGGCGAAGGTCACCGTCTCCGTAATTGGTAATGTAGCCGTAGCCCAAAAGCAGGTTATCGTTGTTTTCGGAAAGGTTAAGGCCGACACCGGTTCTTAGTAGGATTTGTTGGGGGGAGGCTTGGGGATTTTCGTTACGGAATTGGGCTTCCGTCCACCAGTTCCATTTCGGAGAGAGAGCCTGATTGCCGAAATACATAAACCAAGCGTTATCGAAATTTTCTTTCTGGGCAGAAAAAAGGCCTCCGACAAAAACCAAAAGCAGTGCTAATTTTTTCATTTTTATATAGTCTGAAATAGGCCGGCAATTACCGGCCTTTTGAATGATGAGATTAAAGCCAGGTAACCACTCCGGTTTCCACATCGTAGTTTGCGCCTACGATTTTGATTTTTCCTTCTTTTTCCAATTTTCTTAAGGTGGAACTTTGGTGGCGGATATCTTCAATGGTTTTTTTCACGTTGTGCACATTGAGTCTTTCCAACAAATCGGCGTTTAGGGAGGTTCTTTCCTCGTCTTCCTTTAGGATGTCTTCAATTAACGGGTCGAAATGATAAATGAGGTGGTTGAGGTTATCCATTCCTAAGTCCTCAATTTTGGCAGCATCCAATCCTCCTTTCAGGGCCCCGCATTTGCTGTGTCCCAATACGACGATTAGTTTGGAGCCTGCTACATTACATCCGAACTCCATGGAGCCCAAAATATCTTGGTTGACAAAGTTTCCGGCAATACGGATGCTGAAAATATCCCCCAACCCTTGGTCGAAAATCAGCTCTGCGGAAGTACGGCTGTCGATGCAACTCAGAATAACGGCAAAGGGCCATTGACCTTCCGTGGTGTCGTTGACTTGTTCCAAAAGGTTTCGGTTGATTTTCAGATTGTTAACGAATCGGTCATTCCCTTCTTTAAGAAATTGAATGGCTTTTTCCGGTGTAATGGTGGCCTGGGTTTCTGAAGTGTGTGCTTTCATGTTTTCTTTTATTATTTAGTGATTTTGATACCTAAGTAAGTTTTTAGTTCTCTTTTTTCATTTTTTGACTCTCACTTTGCCGGAAACCCAATAGGATTCCCGGCAAAGTGAAGAATTGTTTGAAAAATTTAGATTTGATTTTTATTAATCAGTCCTCACGGTCTTACATCGCTCTTCGGTGGTTGATGACGACGTGGGAGTGTTGGTCTTTTTCGTAGTCTTTGTAAGACGTTCGGAAGCCCAAGAGTTCTACGGTAATGTTCTCTTCTTTTGCCCGAATGTTGGCAAAGTCCTCGATTAGTTCAATCACATCCGAAGTGATATAGGAGGTGCTGCGGGCATCGATGATGACTTTGGAGTCGGGTTTGATGTTTTTTAAGGTCTTTTTGATGGCTGCTTTATTCAAGAAAGAGACTTCTTCGGCCAATCTGAGTTTGACCTCGTCGGCTTCTTTTAGTTCTTCTCGGCTGAAATAGTAAGCCCGTTTCATATTACCTTGAAGGATGTAGAAGATGGCGATGGCCATACCGATACCCACGCCTTTAAGCAAGTCGGTAGCGACTACGGCGACCACGGTGGCGATGAAAGGAATAAACTGGTATTTTCCTTTGTGCCAGAAGTGCATGATGGTTGCCGGCTTGGCCAATTTGTAACCTACCAAAATAAGAACGGCAGCTAAGGTTGCCAGTGGTATTTTGTTGAGTAAGAACGGGATGGTTAGGGCACAGATTAAGAGCAAAACCCCGTGGATGATGGCGGATACTTTGCTGGTGGCTCCGGCGTTGGCGTTGGCCGAGGAACGAACGACCACCGAGGTCATTGGCAGTCCGCCGATAAATGAACTTACCAAGTTTCCGATGCCCTGCGCGCGAAGTTCGAGGTTGGTGTCGGTGATTCTTCTGCGGGTGTCCATGCGGTCGGCGGCTTCAATACAAAGTAGCGTTTCGATAGAGGCCACAATAGCGATGGTAGCCCCTACGATCCACACTTGTGGATTTAAGAATCCTTCAAAAGCAGGAAACGTTACCATGGCTCCGAGGTCATTCAGGGAGGTAGGTACAGGGAGTTTGACCAAATGGTCTTCCCCGATGGCCAAGCTGCTACCGCTGCTGATGAAGAAGGCGTTCAATAGAATACCTACAATAACGGCCACTAATGCTCCGGGGAGCAGTTTTAGCTTTTTTAATGCCGGAATATGATCCCAAGCCAATAGGATGGCCATGGAGACTAAGGTTACGATGACCACGCCGGGCTGGATGGAGGAGGCAATATTGCTCAGATAGGTGGAAACGGCTTCTATGCTGTAACCGTTGTTGAAGAGGGTTTCGCTGCCTTCAAAATCGGAGTCGTAGCCCAAAGCGTGTGGGATTTGTTTTAGCACGATGATGATTCCGATACCGGCCAACATTCCTTCGATTACGTTATTGGGAAAATAGTTCGAAATACTACCGGCTCGTACGAAGCCTAAAACCAACTGGATGATTCCGGCAATTACTCCGGCACAAAGGAAAAGTTCGAAAGAGCCCAGTTTGGTTATGGCACCGAAAATAATAGCGGTTAATCCGGCTGCGGGACCCGATACGGAAATGTGGGAGTTACTGAGGTATCCAACGATAATCCCTCCGATGATTCCCGCCACAACACCAGACAAAGGTGGGGCGCCAGAAGCTAGTGCAATTCCCAAACATAGGGGAAGAGCGACCAAAAATACGACTAAACCGGAAGGAAAATTTTCTTTAATTCCTCCAATTAAATTTGTTGCTTTTTTCATTATGGTAATTATAAATAGTTTCTATAAAATATTGACTTTCAATCTAAAAGGAAAGGTGTTGAAACTTGCCTAACCCTTTTTAGGGATAAGGCCCGTATGGGACGCTCTCCCAAAGAGGGGAGAAGCATGATTAAAGACTTAGCTGAAAATTTAAGCAAGAGCTTTCCACTCCGGAGGAGGGGAGAGGATAAAATAGAACGGATTATGAAAGATTTTTTCGTCTAAGGAAACAAAGACGGAAGATACGCTGAGCATAGCCCAAAACCCGATAAAATCTTTGATGTATAGTGTTTTCGGTAGGGTTTTTTCGGAAAAAGCCGCACAGGAGCCGTGATGAATCTCTTCTTCGGAAACCGTGGTATTGGTTTGTCGAAGATCCATATCCAAAACCCCGGCCAACGAAGGGAGAGCCAAGGAGTTTAAGAATAGCATCAAAACCAATATGTTAAGAATCCGATTCACAAAAAACGCAAGGTTTAAGAAACACAAATATAGAAAAAGGCTTGGCAAAAACCAAGCCTAAAAATAGATGAAATCTAAATTTTAACAAAATTTAATACCGAAAATCTATAATTGTGACAAAAATCACTTTTGGTTTTTCCGGTGGAGGTGCAGCCAGTCGGAGTTTGTCAGGTCGTAAATTTTTTGGATGTCTTTCAGGATGGTTAGATAATCGATTTCGAGGTCTTTTAGTTTTCCGGTTTCGATATCAAAAACCCAGCCGTGCACGATGGGGAATTGGTCGATGATATAACGCTCTTGGACGGCCGCCATTTTGATGACGTTGATGCACTGTTCCTGTACGTTAAGTTCGGTTAGCCTTCGGTAGCGCTGGTTGATATCGTTGATGTCGTCCAGTTCTTTTTGGTGCAGGCGGTAGACGTCCCGAATGGTTCTTAGCCAAGGGTTCAGAAGGCCGAGGTCTTCCGGGGTCATGGCGGCTTTTACCCCTCCGCAGCCGTAGTGGCCGCATACGATGATGTGTTTTACTCTCAGGTGTTCCACGGCGTATTGGATGACGGCGGTGGAACTCATGTCCAAAGTATTGACGACGTTGGCAATGTTTCGGTGGACGAAAACTTCACCGGGTTGCAACCCCATTAGTTCTTCGGCGGTTACGCGGGAATCGCTACAACCGATGTACAAAAATTCGGGGGACTGCCCTTCGGCCAACTTTTTGAAAAAATCTTGGTCTTCATTTAGCTTTTGGAGTACCCACTGTTCGTTGTTTTGAAAGATGGTTTCGTAGGATTTTGGCATGAGTGAAAAAATTTGGTTAATGTTTTAATGGTTTTATTTTGTGATTGATGTAGTCGAGGGTGGCGTTTTCTTTCGGGATAATTTGAGCAGGGTTTCCCATGGCAATGCTATGGGAAGGGACGTCGGTATTGACGTAGGCATTAGGCGCGATAAGAACGTCGTTGCCTATTTTGATGTTACCTACGATTACGGCATTGGGGCCGATCCATACCTCGTTTCCGATGGTCGGAACGCCTTTGTTTTTTCCCCGGTTGGCTTGGGCAATGGTTACGCCTTGAGCGACATTGCAGTTAGCTCCAATTTTGGTTTTGGGATTGATGACCACCGCTCCCCAATGGCCTAAGTAGAACCCCTCGCCAATTTGGGTTTCGGGATAAATTTGAAAACCATAGCGGATTTGGTACCGGCGTAAGAGAAGCCGCCAAAATAAACCTCTGATGGAGCGTTTGGATGACTGCTGGCATTTTCGTAGCAGGTACAGGTAATGCAGATTGGGGTTGATGCATTTTTTCAGCACGCCCAAGGGAGAGAGCCATTGGCCGCTTTCGCGGTAAAAATCTTTTTGGATAATGGTCGGTGAGTTTGTCGCCATACCGCAAAGATAGCGAGAAAAATTATAAGTGGTCCAAAACGTTCATGATGGTTTGGACGGAATTTTTTAGCGTGAAGGGCATGGTGTATCCGTGGAGGTTTTGGGCGTATTGGTAAAAGGTTTCTGGGGCGGAGAGCGCTTGCTTCATCCCTTGGTAGAGGCCTTCTTCCGAGTTTTCCACAATGAGGCCCAGTTGCCCGTTTTCGAGCATTTCCCTAACACCGGAGACGTCGGTGGCAATGATATTTTTCTTTAAGGTTAGGGCTTCGAACAGAACGGTCGGAAAGCCCTCGTAGCGGGAGCTTAAAACATAGAAGTCTGCGGCTTTGAAATGTGGATAGGGGTTTTCTGTGAAACCGGTCATTTCCGTGGTGTCCTCAAGGTTTAGCTCTTTTCTTAGACGGTTGATATGGTCGAAATCGTAGCCGTCGCCTATAATTTTGACACGGTGCGGGAAGCCGTCGTCCAAGAGTCTTTTATGGACTTTGAGCAGGCGGTCGAATCCCTTTTGGGGAAAGACGGTGCCCACCGAGACAAATGTTGGGGGGTTGGCGTCGTTTTCCGAGGAAATGGCATTGAAGGCCGTGCTTTTGGATAAAATTTCCTCGGTATCCAATGGGTTGTGGATGCGGACGATTTTGCTGCGCTCGGAATCGGTTCTGGCGAGGTTTTCGAAGTCGCTTCGGAGGTGTTCCGAAATGACCATGATTTTGTCGAAACCGAAAAATTTTCGAATTTCCTCATCGGTGTAGTGGTGGAATTCGGTTTTTCGAAGATCGTTATGAATCCAAACGATTTTTTTCGAAGAATGCAGGGGCGAGTGGAGAATGTCGTCCCGAAGACCATGAATGGCGGCGAACTCAATATCGTAAACTTTGTTTTTCAGGATAAAGCGGTACAGAAGCTTGGGGAATCGCTTCAGGATTTTTTGGTAGACCACCCGGAAGGCTTTTATGGGAAGATCCTGAATGCGGTTGGTGGTAATCATTTCCCCTTTGTTGAGGTATAGCACGTTAATCCATGAAGGAACCTCGGGGAGGTATTTCCCGGAATAAAGGTTGAGTAAAAGGTCGATTTCATATTTGTCTTTCGGGAGGTTTTTCAGAAATGTGACCAATACTTTTTCGGCTCCGCCGTGCCGAAGAGAGCCTATTCGGATCAGGATTTTCTTTTTGGAAGAATTCATTGTTTTTCGGGTTCCGCGTGAGGATCGGTTGCAAAGTTAACCAATAGGAATGAAAGAGGGATAGGGTAAGCACGGAAAAAGAGGAAAACGGCGATAAATCAGTAGGTATTGGGGATATTTTAGTACTTTTGTACCGAGTAAATACAAAGAAAACACGAATGAATATCACGATTGTAGGAACGGGCTATGTGGGGCTCGTAACAGGAACAACTTTGGCGGAACTTGGAAACTCGGTGTACTGCGTGGATGTGGATGCCGCAAAAGTGGAAAAGATGAAAAACGGCATAGTTCCTATTTATGAGCCGAATTTGGAGGAGATGTTTCTGCGCAACATCCAAGCCGGTCGTTTGTTTTTTACGACAGATCTAAAGGAGGCTTTGGACAAAAGCGAAGTGGTTTATTTGGCGTTACCTACGCCGCCGGGAGAAGACGGTTCGGCAGATTTGTCTTACGTCTTGGGGGTGGCTTCGCAGATTGGAGCCCTTATGACGGAATATAAAGTGATTGTAAACAAATCGACGGTTCCGGTAGGGACGGCCGAACGGGTTACGGAGGTGATTGCCTCCCGGACGACAATTCCTTTCGATGTGGTATCCAATCCCGAGTTTTTGAGAGAGGGTTTTGCTGTGGAGGATTCTATGAATCCTGCCCGAGTGGTTGTGGGTACGCGTTCGGAGCAGGCTAAGGCTATCATGGCTACGATATACCAACCGTTTACCAATACCGGTGTGCCAATCATCTTCATGGATGAAAAGTCTTCGGAACTTACGAAATATGCGGCCAATTCTTTCCTCGCGGTAAAGATTACCTTCATGAACGAAATTGCCAATTATTGCGAGAAGGTAGGAGCGGATGTGGACAAGGTGCGTTTGGGAATGGGAAGTGACGACCGGATCGGGCATCGGTTTCTTTTTCCGGGCATCGGCTATGGTGGAAGCTGTTTTCCCAAAGATGTGAAAGCGTTGATTAAATCTGGAAAGCAGGAGGATTTTGATTTTAAGATATTGCAGGCTACAGAGGAGGTTAACCAAAAGCAGAAAATTGTTTTGGTGGAGGCGATTGAGCAGTACTTCGGAGGCGATTTGAAAGGGAAAAAAATTGCACTTTGGGGACTGGCCTTCAAGGCTAATACAGACGATATTCGTGAAGCTTCTTCTTTGGATAATATCCGTTTGCTTACGGAAAAGGGAGCGACCGTGGTGGCTTATGATGCGATTGCGGAGGAAAATGTGCGACGGCTCATTGGGGATAAGATTACTTATGCTCCAGATATGTATACCGCATTGGAAGGGGCGGACGCACTTTTGATTGCCACGGAGTGGCCCGAGTTCAAAAACCCGAATTTTGAAAAAATGGCCGAAAAACTGAAAAATAAAGTGGTCTTTGACGGGCGTAATATGTTTCCGTTGGAAATCCCTCAGCAACACGGTTTTTTCTACAAGAGTATCGGAAGAAAAACGATAAATTAAGGGTAAAGACTATTTGGAACGCATGGAAAAAAAGGAGGCTGCTAAAATTTCGACATTAGGCTATTTCAGGTATTTTCAGAATATTGTGGGAATCCATATTTATGGCTACCTCATCATTAATTTTTTAGTCGGATTGCTTGACGGTTTGGGTCTAGCCATGTTTGTTCCTTTGTTGTCTATTGCCACAGGAAGTACGACTAATAATGAGTCTCTAGGAGAATTAGAGTTTTTGGTTACAGGAATCAAACAATTAGGAATTGAACTTAATCTTGCCACAGCTCTTGGGTTGATGATAAGTTTATTCGTTCTGAAAGGCATTTTTTTTTACATAAGGACAATTTATTTTACCAAAATACGCCTAGTAGCCATACGGAAAATAAGATGGAATTTACTGTCAGGCTTTAAGGATTTATCTTATGAGGGGTTTACCAAGCTGGATGCAGGAAGGATTCAAAATAATATGATAGGGGAGGTTGATAAACTGGTTAATGCTATGGTTACCTATTTTGTAAGTATTCAGCATGTGGTCATGCTACTTACCTATGTGGTTTTAGCCTTTTTATCCAATTGGCAATTTGCTATTATGGTAGGTATAGGAGGGGGATTAACCAATATTTTCTATAAATATATCAACAAGAAAACCAAAGAATATTCAAGAAAGCAGTCTTTTGTAGGGCATGACTTTAATGGTAATCTTATTCAGGCAATAAATAACTTTAAGTATTTAAAAGCCACAAATTATTTTAAAACTTACGAGAGAAAATTGAAAGATAATATTTGGGTATCGGAAGATCTTAACTTTAGAATGGGGAAAATAGGAGCGATAGCAGAGAGTTTAAGAGAACCTATGATTATCATTATCATTGCAATGGTTATTTTGGTTCAGGTAAATGTTATGGGAGGAAGCTTTGGTTCTATTTTAGTGAGTTTGCTTCTGTTTTATAGAGCTTTAGCTCACTTGGTGAGTATGCAAAACTCTTGGAATAATTTTATGCGAACTTCTGCAGGTTTAGAATCGGTAGAGTTTATTCTTTCTGAATTTAAACGTTATCAAGAGCCAAAATTGCAAGGCGAAATTCAAAATATTAGTACTATTGATACAAAGGATATTAGCATTACATATGGGCGAACTCCTATTTTGAGAAATATTAATATCAGTATTAGTCCAAAGTCGTCTATAGCTTTGGTGGGAGAGAGTGGTGCAGGTAAAACAACTCTAGCTAATGTGCTTTGTGGTCTGTTACCACCTCACAAAGGAGAGGTTTTTATGGACGGTATTTCTTTATATAAGAGCAATCTAAATAGTTTTAGAGATAAGGTAGGCTACATCACTCAAGAACCTGTGATATTTGATGATAGTATTTTTAATAATGTAACTTTTTGGGCAGAGAAAACACCTGAGAACATAGGGCGGTTTTGGAATACCATGGAAATGGTTTCTATGAAGACTTTTGTGGAGGGTGTAGAAAACAAAGAAAATGCAAGATTGGGTAATAATGGTATTTTAGTCTCAGGAGGACAAAAACAGAGGATTTCTATTGCCAGAGAACTTTATAAAGAGGTTGAGTTATTGGTGATGGATGAGGCGACCTCTGCCTTGGATTCTGAAACGGAAAAACATATTAAGGAAAGTATAGATATGCTACAAGGTAAGTTTACAATGATTATTATTGCTCATAGATTATCCACTGTCAAAAATGTAGACCAAGTATATCTGATGGAAAAAGGGGAGATTATTAATCATGGGACTTTTGGTGAGTTATTGAATAAATCTGAAAGATTTAAAAAAATGGTAGAATTGCAAGAAGTTTAAAACCAAAGTATGAGCAAACAATATGACTATCTAATAGTAGGGAGTGGTTTATTTGGAGCAATATTCGCTTGCGAAATGACAAAAAAAGGCAAGAAATGCCTTGTTATAGAACGTCGTGAGCATATTGCGGGAAATATCTATACAGAAAATATAGAGGGCATTAATGTTCATAAATATGGCGCTCATATTTTTCATACAAGTAATAAAGAAGTTTGGGATTATGTAAATTCTTTTGTGGAATTTAACCGATACACTAATTCTCCCATCGCTAACTACAAGGGAAATTTGTATAATCTTCCCTTTAACATGAATACTTTCTATCAGCTATGGGGAGTTAAAACCCCTGCTGAAGCTCAAGCAAAAATAGAGGAACAAAGAGCAGAATATAAGCATATTGTTGAGCCTAAAAACCTTGAAGAACAAGCCTTGGTGCTGGGAGGGAAAGATATCTATGAAAAACTAATAAAAGGTTATACTGAGAAGCAATGGGGCAGACCTGCTACGGAGATACCCGCTTTTATTATTAGGAGGCTTCCTTTTAGATTTACATTTGATAATAATTATTTTAATGATACTTACCAAGGAGTACCTAACGGAGGATATACATTGCTGGTAGAAAAAATGTTAGAGGGGATAGAAGTAAGGCTCAATACCGATTATTTTAGCAATCGGGAACATTGGGATTCCATTGCTGAAACCATTGTTTATACTGGTAAGATAGATGAGTTTTTTGATTTTCAATACGGAGCGCTTGACTATCGTAGTTTGAGATTTGAAACGGAAATTTTAGATGAAGCCAATTATCAGGGGAATGCAGTGGTAAATTATACTGAGAGAGAAATACCATTTACTAGAATTATAGAACATAAACATTTTGAATTTGGCACACAGCCTAAAACCATTATTACGAGAGAATATCCGCAAGACATGGCTGAAGGAGAGGAAGCATATTATCCAATCAATGATGAGAGAAATCAAGCAGTCTATCAGAAATATAAAGCTTTGGCAGACGGATGTGAAAATGTAATTTTTGGCGGAAGGTTGGCTGAGTATAAATACTATGATATGCATCAAGTGGTCGCAAAGGCACTAGAGATGATCGCATCTATTTAACAAAATAAAAGATGGAAAAACTACTAACCCTTATAGTCCCTATATATAATACGGAAGAGTATTTACCTAAATGCTTGGACTCGCTGATAATTAGAGAAAATTTAATGCCGCTTTTGGAAGTGCTTCTGATTATAGACGGAAGCCCGGATAATGCACTGGAAATAGCGCGAGAGTATGAGGAAAAATACCCTCAAACTTTTAGGGTAATCAACAAGGAAAATGGAGGCTATGGTTCCGTATTAAAAAGAGGAATAGTGGAGGGAAAAGGCAAGTATTGTAAAGTTCTAGACTCTGACGATTGGTATGATAATCACTCATTTGAAAAATTTGTAGAGCAACTAAAAATTATTGATACAGATGTTGTGGTTACAGACTTTGTAAGGGAATATGTTTTTGAAAATCGGTCAGAATTATATAGTTTACCAAAAGTAAAACCTAATAAAGTTTATGGTTTAGATAAAGAGATTAGTGAATTAGAAGGAGCGTTTGTGATGCATAGATTAGCGTATAAAACAGATGTGGTGAGACAGGCACAGATAGATTTTCCAGAAAAAATATTTTATACGGATACTCTTTTTGCTTCTTTACCCCTTTTTTTCGCTAAAGATTTATATTACATAGATAGTCCTCTATACAGATACCTGATAGGAAGAGATGGACAAACCGTAGCTCCTGCTACCATAAGAAAAAATAGAAAAGGAGTGGAAACGGTTATTAGGTATTATTACCAAAGATATACGCAGCATAAATCTCAAATGACTGAAGAAAAGAGGAAATTTATTTTGTCTTCTATTAAGACCTTCTTCCAAATGTACTATAAAATTTTAGTTCATTTAGATTTTTCTAGTGCAAAAAAAGAATTGGCGGAGTGGCATTCTTTTGTAAAAAAAACACCAGAATATAAGGTGTTTTCGGATGTCAAATTAGTGAAGTACTATAGTGTATTACCTTATTTTGTATTTAGATATTCCTCATTTCTTTGGAGAAATTAGACAATTATAATTAAATTATTTATATAAATATGAATCTAATTAAAACTGTTATTAATATTTCCGAAAAAATAATAGGAAAGGACAATTTTTTCAGACTTAAACTTATTAAATTAAAATATATTCATCAGAAAGAATTGAAGAGAATAAGAAAAAAAGAAAAAATTAATGTAGTATTTTTTCTTATACATCATGCTGTATGGAAATACGAAAAATTATATCATTTATTTGAAAATGACCCTCGTTTTGCCCCTTCTATTTTAGTATGTCCATATATGATGTATAGTAGTGATGTAATGCATAAGGATATGAATAATGCTTATGAAATATTTAAAAAGGAAGGATATAACGTAAAAAAGGCTCTAAAAGAAGATAACACTTGGGTAGATGTAAAGGAAGAATTGCAGTCTGATATTATATTTTTTGGTAACCCTCACTTTATTACAAAGCCTCATTATTATATCTATTATTTAAAAAATATATTAAGTTGTTATGTCCCTTATAATTTTGGGAACTCTCATATGTTGAATATGTTCCATAATCAAGATTTTCATAATCTACTTTGGAAACTTTTTGCAGAGACCGAAATTCATAAACAATATTCTGTAAAAACAGCAAGGAATAAAGGTGATAATGTTGTTGTAACAGGGTTTCCTGGTACTGATGTATTTTTAGAAACACAAAATAAATCATTTGAAAATTTATGGAAGCATCCTCATACCAAAAAAATTCTTTGGTCTCCTCACCACACGATAGACGATAATAAGGATTTTATAAGTTTCTCTTCATTTAATACATACCACGAAGAGATATTCTCTTTATTAGAAAAATACAAAGGAAAACTTGAAATTATATTTAAACCTCATCCTCTATTAAAGTTAAAACTTTATGATGACCCTGATTGGGGAAAAGAAAAAACTGATACTTATTTTTCTCGTTGGGAAACACATCCATATGGAGGTTTAAGTTTGGGTAGATATGAAGATTTATTTTTATCCTCTGATGCTATGATACACGATTCTGGTTCATTTTTAATAGAGTATTTATACACAGAAAAGCCTGTATTAAGAACAGACAGAGATGATAGTATTTGTGATAGGCTTAATTCTTTTGGAAAAATGGCATATAATGTTCATTATATAGCGAAAAACTTAAATGATATTGAACAGTTTATTGGAATGATTATCAATAGCTCAGAAGATACCTTGAAAGAAAAAAGAAAAGAATTTAAACAGCAGTTTCTCCTTCCTCCAAACGGCAAAACTGCAAGTGAAAACATATATAATTTTATTAAATCTCAATTGGAATAATGAAAAAAGTTTTGACTTATGGCACATTTGATTTGATTCATAGAGGGCATATCAATATATTAAAAAGAGCCAAAGCATTAGGGGACTATCTCATCGTGGGGCTATCTTCGGATGAGTTTAATGACCTGAAAGGTAAAAAAAGTTATTATACCTTTGAAGAAAGAAAATATATATTAGAGGCTATCAGTTATGTAGATTTAGTAATAAAAGAAGATTCTTGGGCGCAGAAAAAAAATGATATAAAAGAGCACGAAATAGATGTTTTCGTTATGGGTAATGACTGGGAAGGAAAGTTTGACGATTTAAAAGATCTATGTGAAATAGTATATTTACCGCGTACAGAAAACATTTCTACAACCAAAATAAAAAGGGATTTAAAAAATGATAAAGCCACACATCATCAATTTTAATAAAATAGGTTCTTCACAATTAGGGTACATTACTATTGTAGAAGGTCAAAAGAATGTACCTTTTGAGGTAAAGCGAGTATATTGGACCTATCACACCCCCCAAGATGTAGTAAGAGGTGGGCATGCACATAAAGCATTAGAGCAAATTATATTTGCTGTTTCTGGTGCCATTACATTTAATACCGAGGATAAAGAAGGGAATAAAGAAACCTTTGTATTAGACCATCCTTCCAAAGGGCTTTATATTCCAAAACTTATTTGGAGAGATATACATTTTACACATAATGCAGTTTTGCTATGTCTTGCTTCAGAATATTATACAGAAGATGATTATTTTAGGGATTATCGAGAATTTTTAGAATATGAAGGAGATTAGTTTTATTGTATACAATCGTGAGGTTTTAGAGAAATCTTGGGAGTGGCTGAATGATCCCGAAGTAAAGTATTTAACCATGACGCCTGATTTTACTAAAGAAGAACAACTTTCTTGGTTTAACCAGTTAAATAATAATTCTCATTACTTTGTTAAAGGAGTTTTATTTCAAAAGCAGATTATAGGAGTAGTTGGATTGAAAAAAATAAATCTTGACGAAAAAACGGCTGAATATTTTGGTTATATTGGAGAGAAAAAATACTGGGGAAAAGGCATTGGGAAAGAAATGATGAACTTCATAAAAGAATATGCAAAAGAAAAATTAGGACTTAATTCTTTATATTTAAAAGTTATTTTAGATAATACAAGAGCAATAAAGGCTTATGAAAAAATGGGATTCAGAGAATTTAGAAGAGATAATAATATAATAGAGATGATAAACGAGATTTGAAATGGAAATTGTAAGCCTTAATAAAAATACATACAAAAGTATCTTTAAGACTTTTACAAATGTTTTTTGTAGTATAGATTTTGCTGATTTAAATGCACACTTTTTCGAAGAAATTCGATATTTAGCATTTGTTGAAAATGGTAAATACAAAGCTGGACTTATTTTAGGAAAAAAAGATTCAACTCTATATGCCCCCACAAAAGCTCCTTTTTCTGGTTTTAACAAAATCAATGATACTTCTTTAGAAAGTTTAGACAAAATATTACCCTTGCTACAAGACTATGCTAAGGAACAAACTTTAGATATAAGCATTACACTACCACCTATTATTTATGATAACGATTTTTATAATCATTGTATAAGTGCGTTTTTTCGCTCAGAGTTCCAAGCAAAAAATGTGGATTTAAATTTTCATTTAGATGTAAAAAAACTACAAAAAGACTATAAGAATCTTATTCCTCGTGCAGGAAGAAAAAACTTGAATAATGGACTAAAATCCCCAAAAATAGAACTTTTATCCTCTAATGATAAAGATTTTATAGAAAAAGTATATTCTATTATCAAGACTAATAGAGATTTTAAAGGCTATCCTTTAAGAATGACTTTAGAGCAAATTTTGAATACAATAGAAATCATCAAGGCAGATTTTTTCATCCTAAAGGTTGATAATGAAGCTGTAGCTGCTGCCCAAGTTTTTCATGTAGCAGAGGGTGTTGTACAAGTCATATATTGGGGAGACCTTCCTCATTTTGAAACATTAAGGCCAATGAATGTCCTTGCATATAAAATCTTAAAATATTATGCTGATTTTGGGATTAACGTTATAGATATTGGTCCTTCCTCCGAGAATAGCATCCCAAGTTATGGACTATGCAACTTTAAATCCAATATTGGCTGTGATACTTCATTGAAATATCAGTTTATTCTAAGAAGTAACTATCCTTCTAAAGAAAAATGATCCCCGAAAGTAGTACAAAAAATATATCCGATAAAAAATAATCACCTTATTATTAAAATGATTAAATTCTTAGACTTACAAAAAATTAACCTACTATACCAGCAAGAAATGGAAGAACGACTTTTGCAAACATTCCGTAGTGGTTGGTATTTGCTAGGTAGCGAAGTGAAAACCTTTGAGCAACATTTGGCACAATATATCGGTTCACCCAATGCTATTGGAGTTGCTAATGGATTAGATGCCCTCCGCCTCATCTTAAAGGCCTATATCTCCATGGGGATAATGCAACCGGGTGATGAAGTAATTGTACCTGCCAACACCTATATTGCCTCCATTTTAGCCATTTCCGACAATGGATTGAAACCCGTTTTAGTGGAACCTAATCCCAAAACTTTCAACATTGATATAGATAAAATAGAAGAGCATATCACACCAAAGACCAAAGCCATTATGATCGTACATCTTTACGGGAGAGTCGTTTGGTCTGAACAGTTGGAAAGCATTGCCAGAAAACATCAGTTAAAAATCATTGAAGACAATGCACAAGCTATTGGGGCAAGATGGAACAACATCAAAACAGGTCATCTCGGAGATGCAGCAGGGTTTAGTTTTTATCCTGGTAAAAACCTTGGAGCCTTAGGCGATGCTGGAGCTGTAACGACAAAAGACAATGATTTAGCAAAAACCATCAGAGCTTTAGCCAATTATGGTTCTAACGTAAAGTATGTGAATATTTACCAAGGTTTAAACTCTCGTTTGGACGAACTACAAGCGGCGGTATTAGATGTAAAACTAAAATACATTGACCAAGAAAATGAAGCGAGAAGAAGAGTGGCAAAACGCTTCATCTCTGAGATAAAAAACCCTAAGATTATCTTACCAGAATATCCAACAGAGGAAAAAGAAATGGTATGGCATGTTTTCGTTATAGAATGTCAGCAAAGAGATAAACTACAAAATTACCTCACAGAGAATGGTGTACAGACCATCATCCACTATCCTATTCCACCACACAAACAAGAAGCCTATAAAGAATACAACCACCTCTCTTTCCCCATTACAGAGCGAATGAGCCAGAAGGTATTAAGTCTACCTATTTCTTCTATATTAACAGATGAAGAAATAAGTAAAATCATTGATATTGTAAATAAATTTTAGACAATGGAACAAGCATTAGTTAGTATCATCGTGGTATCCTACAATCACTCCCTGTATATTAAGGAGTGTCTAGATAGTATAAAATCTCAAACTCATACTAATATTGAGCTCATAGTAGCAGATGATGCCTCTAAAGACAATTCTGTTGAAATTTTTGAAAACTGGCTTTCGGAAAATAATTACTTTGCAAAGAAAAATTTCCATAAAGAAAATACCGGACTTGCCACCACTCTTAATGAATGTATGGAAATGGTGACTGGAAAATATATAAAACTTATTGCTGCTGATGATTATTTGCATCCACAATCCATAGAAAAATGTTTAGCTAAATTTAATGAAAACGATAAACTTGGATTTGTGTTTTCAGATACTTATTTTGTAGATAAGCACTCCAATCTATTGGATAGAAATCTATTTTCTAGAGAATTGTATTCTCTCCCTTACGAGCAATTAAAAGATGAATTGATGAATAAATGCTTTATTTGTGGACCTACTATATTAATCTCTTGTAAAGCGTGGACAGAAGCTGGTAAATATAATCCTACCAAAATAGTAGAAGATTATGACAGATGGCTAAGGATAATAACTATGGGGTATGAATTCGGTGTTGTCATAGAAAAGCTAGCCTATTATCGTTCTCATGGAGAGAATATTTCTTCTAAAAGCAATGGAAAATTACAAGAAGAGGTTTTTATGCTCAACTTCAAATACTCTACAAGAAAACTATTTCTAAATACTGAAATTGAAAATATCTATTTAAGAACTTCTCACCGATATAGTAGAGAGTTTTTTGATGTTTATAAAAAATATAAATATTGCGATGATTTTTCCTATTTTTTTATAAAGAATGATATGCAATTTGCCCTTAAAGTATATAGAATAGTTAAACAAAAATTAAGTATCAAAAACTAAGAATGAATATTGTTTATTTTTTTCCAAACTTGAAGGATGCTGCGGGCACCGAAAGAATGCTAAATATTAAAGCAAATTATTTGGCGGATGTGCTGGGGTACAACGTAACGATAATTACTTATAGGCAGTATGATGATCCTATTTTCTTTAAGTTTAGTGAGAAAATAAAAATGATTCATTTTGATATTCCGGATCCTACACGAGACCTGAAAAACTTTCCCAGTGCAGAGAGAAGAAAGTTGTATAAAAACTTTATGGCAACTTACCGAAAAAAAGTGGAGGATTATCTGTACCATAATCCTACGGATATTGCGATTTCGATGTATTTTGGTGCGGAACACAAGTTTTTACCCTTGATAAAAGACGGGAGTAAAAAAGTAATGGAATACCATTTTCATTTTGATATTACACCGTTTAGTAAAATTTTAAAATCCGGTTGGTCTTTGCAAAATTTAAAGGCTAAAATTTTAACCAAATTGTTCCAAAGAACGCTTAACAAGTTTGATAAAATTGTAGTGCTTACGGAAGAAGACGAAAAAGCGTGGAGTCACTATTTTGATAATGTAACCAATATTCCCAATCCGATCACGATAGAACCTATTACCACAGATTATAAGACTAAAAGAGTGCTTGCGGTGGGAAGATTTGTTGAACAAAAGGGATTCGACTATCTTATTGATGCTTGGGCAATTATAGCAAAAAAACATCCAAAGTGGAGTCTATATATATACGGTTGGGGAGATTTAAAACATGACCTTCAGCGGCAAATAGAAAAGTTAGATTTAGTAGATTCAGTTACTCTATTTCCCCCTAATAAAGAAATTAATAAGGTCTATGCTTCTCACTCTGTCTACGCTCTAAGTTCTAGATTTGAAGGTTTTGGTCTAGTTTTATGTGAAGCTTTATCTTGCGGTTTGTCTCCTGTAGCCTTCGCTTGTAAAAATGGACCTAAAGATATGATGGGAGAGAGTAAATTGGAAAACTTTTTAGTAGAGCCCAATAATGTAGAAACTTTTGCAGAAAAATTAAGCGAATTAATGGAAAGCGAGGTTTTAAGAAAGGAAATGTCAGAAGAGGCATTGAGAGTATCAAAACGCTACGAAATGCCTAATATTATGAAAAAATGGGAAGGATTGTTTAGAAATTTAGTGAAGAAATAGACATTATTATGAATATACTTATGGAAGATTTTAATAAATATTTGATATACTTGTAATTACTATACTATGGTTATTGGGAGCGGGCTTATAGCATCATTATTTACGAATGCAGATAGAGAAGATATCATTTTTTTTGCTTCGGGGGTTTCTAATTCGCTAGAAGTTAGGGAGGAGGAGTTTATGCGCGAGGAAAAACTTCTTAGAGAGACCATTAGCAACCATCCGGATAAGGTAATGGTATATTTTTCTACTTGTAGCATATACGATTCTTCTAAGGTAGATAGCCCTTATGTGCGTCACAAATTGAAAATGGAGACTATTGTCTCGAATAATAGTAGCAGCTATTTAATTTTAAGGTTAAGCAATGTGGTAGGCAAAGGGGGGAATCCCAATTTGCTGATGAATTATTTGGTGCGATCGGTGGTGAATGGGGACGTCATAAATGTACACACCAAAGCAACTAGAAACTTGATAGATGCCGATGATGTGAGAGCCATTGTATTGAGTTTGCTCGAAACCCCAAATAAAAACACCATTATCAATCTGGCTTATTTGGAAAATTATACGATTGTTGAAATAGTGGAGGTATTGGAGTCTTTTTTTAAAACCAAACTTAATCTTAACCTTATCAAAGCAGGGTCCGGCTATCCTATTAGCATTTCGGCGGAAGTGAATCGTTATTACATACAAAACAATTTTCTAGATAAAGAAAACTATCTCAGAGCGATTTTGTCTAAGTATTATTTGGCTTGTAGAGCGGATTAAAGTTACATTTGTGTTTTAGTTTGATAAAAATGAAAGGATTTATATTGTTTTTAGTTAATAAACTTTTTAATTTGTTTAAATATTCGGAAACTTTTTTTCTAAGAAAGAAATTTTTTGCGAACTCTAAATCCCAGGTTCATGCCTCTTTTAGATTGGGGGGCTATAATACGTTGGATATTCATTCTAAGGCTGTTTTCAATATAGCAGAAAATGTGATGATAAATCAAAATAATTTTATCACAGTAAAGAAAGAGGCTCAATTGAGTATAGGAAAAGAGACTTACATTACTAGGGCTACTATTTCTTGTTTGGAAGAGATAACCATTGGAGAAAACTGTATTTTGGGAGAAGGGTTGAAAATTTTTGATCATAATCACAGTTATACTCAGGAGCCTTTTTCTGTATCTAAAACAGAATTTAATACAGCACCTATAAAAATTGGTAATAATGTTTGGACAGGAGCGAATTGCATTATATTGAAAGGCGTGACGATAGGAGATAATGTGATTTTGGGAGCAGGGTGTACCATATATAAAGATATTCCTTCGAATAGTATAGTGATTAATAAACAAGAGTTAATACTAAAATCGGTGTAATCAGTATGAGTTTGGGATTTCCTATGGTATCGGTTATAATGTCGGTGTATAACGCAGAAAAATATTTGGCAGAAGCAATAGACTCGGTTCTTAATCAGACATATAGTGATTTTGAATTTATTATCATTGATGATTGTTCTACAGACTCCTCTTTTGCTATATTAAAAAAGTATGCCGCTAAAGATTCAAGGATAAAATTATTGCAAAAGAAAGAAAATAAGGGGACTCAGGGATTTATTGAAAATTTGAATTGGGGACTTGAGGAAGCTAGAGGTAA
The DNA here is from genome assembly GCF_036016955.1 of Bergeyella anatis. Lineage (NCBI taxonomy): Bacteria > Pseudomonadati > Bacteroidota > Flavobacteriia > Flavobacteriales > Weeksellaceae > Bergeyella > Bergeyella anatis. Next base: position 229,488 of record NZ_JAYWXI010000002.1, read on the forward strand.
ATATATTGCAAGGATGGATGCGGATGATATTAGCCATCCTACTAGATTTGAAAAGCAAGTGGATTTTTTAGATAATAATCCAAATGTTTTTATTATAGGCGCTCAATTAGATTTAATAAACGAGAAAAATGAAATAATAGGAGAAAAGTTAGCTAGCACTTACAATGAGGAAATTCAAGAGCGAATGCTTAAAACAATACAGCTATTTCATCCTGTTATTATGTTCAGAAATGAAGGTTTAAGGTATAGGGACAAGGTTTGGTATTGTGAGGATTATGAGCTGTATCTTCGTTTGATGTCGAAACAAAAAAAGATGGCTAATTTGCCAATTAAATTATTGAAATATAGGGTTTTAGGTGGTTCTATATCAAGAAAAGGGAGTAAGTTTATTAAATACATGTTTCTATCTAAAGCCTTTGAAATGTATTATGAAAGACAAAAAACAGGAAAAGATACTTACGAACAAATTAATCCTCACGCTTATGTGAATATACATAATATAGATTATAAAAACTCCATGCAAGAAATGGAACAAGCTGCGAGAGCTTGTTTAAAATATAAATTCAGAGAAGAATTGGTAGATCTAGTGAAGAAACAAAAAAAGTTTTATCCTAATGAGAAGTTTGGATTTTATTCTTTGGTAAGTAAGCTGCCATCGAATTTATTTAATCTCTGTTGTAGAATCTTAAATCGGATATAACATAGAATAAAAATGGATATATATATAAAATCATTCAATAGAGCATACTATCTAGATCGTTGTCTAGCGTCTATTGCAAGAAATGTGAAGGGAACTTATTCTATTACGGTTCTAGATGACGGTACTCTTCCAAAATATTTGGATAAAATAAAAGAGAAGTATCCTTATATCAATGTTAGAACTTCAAAATCTTATTCTCAAAAAGTAAAGGCGGTAGAAGATAATATTTTATTGGGGAAGGATATAGACGGTTTTAGTATTCCTACCGACTTATGGATAGAAGCAGTTGAAAACGGAGCGGATTACTGTATCGTTACAGAAGATGATGTGTGGTTTACAGAAACAATTGATGTAGAAAATTTACTAACAGAAGCAGAGAAAAATAACATCAATCTTTTAAAATTAGGTTGGCTAAGTAACTTTAAAGAGGATGAATATCTCCAAATAGTTAAAATTAATGAGAATATCAATTTTAATAGGCCTAAAGATTTGTTTTTAGGTTCTAAGTGGCTGATGGATATATTTTTCTATAATAAATACAAGTTTTTTACACTAGGATATAAATTAGGCATTTTTGATAATTATACCAAAAGAAAATACTGGTCGCTCAATTCTATTTTGATGGGGCTATGGAAAAAAGAGTATTGGCTAGAAGTTTGGAAAGACGCAAAGGGTAAGGTGGACGAAAAACAACAATTAAGAAACGCTGCCGCTTACTATAATAAACATAAAAATAATCTTAATTTTATAGCAAGACTTTCCAAGGAAGCCATGAAAACGACTTTTCAAAGTTCTGCGACCAATTCTTATCATGAGTATGGTTTTAAGGTGGATATTAACTATATCAACTACCTTTTGAATGAGGCTTGGTATAACGAAACCTTAGATAGTATGCAAAATTATCCTAATGACTTTTCTATTGAGTATCTAGAAACCTTCTTTGATGATAAGGTGGATAAAAACGAATATCGTAAGTGGGTAGAGCAGTTTAAAAATCAATACAGGAGTTTGGGTTGTGACATCGAATAGTATGGGGCTATAAAATCTAAACGAAAAATACTGGGTATGTTTAATAAAAAATAAAATGAGTGGGTATTAGTATATTACATCCGTATTTTACGATTGCTATTATTGCGCTTATCGTAATCAGCGTAATGGAGTTTAGGAGCGGACCGTATTCTCCTAAAAAACAAATTTGGTTCGTTGTTGCCTTTCTCATTGTATTGGCAGGCTTTAGAAATCTGATGATTGACGATAGGGCCTATAAAGATATGTATGCCCTTTTTGGAGTTAATTTGCCCTATGATATATCGGTATTAAAGGAAAATTTTTATGGAATAGAGTGGATCTACGCTCTCTATAATAAAATTATTTTTTCTTTGGGGATGCCTTTTTCTTTCCTTGTTTTTTTCACGGCTCTGATGACAGTTTCGATTAAGTGTCGGTTTGTAAGTATTAATAGTGCATATCCGGCGTTAAGTTTTTTGCTGTATATGATTCCGTCGTACTTTACGGGAGATATGGCGCATATGAGACAAGCGGTGGCGATAGCCCTTGTGTTTCTTTCGTATGAAGCGATAAAGCACCGAAGACTTTGGCTTTTTTTGGTGTTAATTTATATCGCTAATGGGTTTCATAACTCATCTTTGATTTTTTTGTTTGCTTATTGGCTGGTTTTGCTTCCCATGAAAAAATGGTTTATTATTTCTGCGGTGGCCTTATGTATGGTGCTTTCTCCATTTGAAGTGTACAATAATATTTCCTTGTTGGAGGGGATTACCCCAAAGGAAGTTATGCAAGATTACCAAAATTATGAGAGTATCGTGCACGAGGAAACAGGGAAGCTGAGGTTTAACGATATACTATCCATGTTCTATCTTTTTTTCATTCTTGCTTTCAATGAGGAGGCGGAAGAAAAAATTCCTTATTATGAGTATATGAGGAATATTGTAGTGGTTGGGATTTGTATTTATTTTATTTTCCGGAACAGCCCGATATTTTCTACACGATTGGTTACCTATTATTATCTTTTTGCTAGTATTATGGTTCCCAGTATTATTGCCTCGGTATCTTCCCAGCACCTTCGGAAGTATTTGTATGGGGTGATGTTGTGTTTTGTGGTTTTTTATTATTTTGTTTTTGCAAATAATGCAGGAAAAAAAGGTTTTACGCCGGAGAATTATTCAAACTGGCTTATCGGGGGATAATTTTTAGTGTGAGCAGGGCTAGGACATGCATTTTCTTTTTTTCTTTGAGGACGGAGCAAATTCTAAAAGTATGAAATCATTACTCTAAATCTTTTGTTTTCAAGAGGGGTGAATTTTTGATAATCGTTATGGATAAATCACAAAAAATAAAAGTATTATTTAGACTTAGGTCTTTAGAGATGGGAGGGGTGCCACGGGTGGTTTTAGACTTGTTGAGGAATCTTCCTAAGGACAAGTTTGATTTGGCTTTAATGCTTAATTTGTATCAAGGTGAACTGGTCTCTGAAATACCTAAAGAAGTTAGGCTTATCGTGGTGGAAAAAGGGAGAGAGCAGATGTCTCAAAATGCTTTTGTTCAAAAAATACAACTGGGACTAAGGCGATTGAAGTTAGAATTCTACGATAAATTTCCGAGTTTACTTTATGCTTTTAAAGTAAAGGAAGAGTACGATATAGAAGTATCGCCGGGCTATGCGGAATTTGAGATGGTGCTCAATTCACCTAATAAAAAATCCAAAAAAGTAGGGTGGTTTCATACCGATGTTAGCTACGATAAAGATGAGGCAAGGGTAAAAAAACGCATTGATTTGATGAAGAGGTTTGACTGGATGATTTTTGGGGCTGCACAAACCAGACAGGTGATAGAAGATTTGTATGGTGTAACTTACCCAAAGAGTTCAGTTATTTACAATGTTATTAAAATCAATGAAGCGAGAGAGAAAGCAGAAGCTTTTAAAGTAGATTTTGATGTTCGTCCGTGCTTTACCTCAATTGGAAGGTTGCATAGCAGAAAGGGTTATCATACTTTAATAAAAGTCCATAAACGATTGATAGACGAAGGTTTACTACACTCTATTGCCGTTATAGGTGGAGGGAATGAGATGGAAAATCTGAAAAATCAAGCAAGAGAATTATCCGTAGAAAAAACTTTTTTACTTTTGGATACTCAAAAAAATCCTTGGCCTTATGTTAAAGCGTCGGATTATTTTGTGCTACCGTCTCAATCGGAGAGTTATCCGCTAACGATAGGTGAGGTTATGGCGTTAGGGAAACCAATTATTTCCACCAATGTAGGTGGCATACCAGAAATGATAGATGATGGGAAAGATGGTATTTTGGTTAATTACGATGAAAATGAACTTTTTGAAGCAATGAAAGCATTCCTTACCAATCCAGAATTGGTGGAGAAAATTAAAAAAGGAACTTTAGGTGCTGATGAAAAGTTTGATGAGAGAAAGATATATGCTCAAGTTACAGAAGTGTTTGAGAGATTGGTAGCAAAGCCTTAGAAATAAAACTAAAAATGAACAACGATATAAAAATCACGATAGTTACACCAACCTATAACCGAGCTCACACTTTGCCTCGGGTGTTTAACTCTTTAAAAAAACAGAGTTTTTTAGGTTTTAAGTGGTTGATTATGGATGATGGTTCTACTGATAACACTAAAGAAGTGGTGGAAGGATTTAAGGAAGAAAGTCCGTTTGAGATAGAGTATTACTATTTAGAAAATTCAAAAAAATTTTACACTTCCTTTTTGGGAATAGAGAAGGTAGAGTCGCCCTTTTTTACTATTTTGGATTCTGATGATGCATATATTCCAGATGCTTTAGAAACGATGTATCAATCTATAAAAAGCTTAGACAGTAAAATATTTATTTCTGCAACATTTAATTCTATTACTCCAGAAGGCAAATTAGTAGGAACACCTTTTCCAGAAGGATTAGAAGGCTCTATACTAGAAATGCGATATAAGCATAAAGTTAGAGGTGACAAACATACAATTTTTAATACTAGTAAGTATCACAGATATCTGAAAAAATTTGATTATTCAAAATTTAAAGGTAAATACGCTCCTCAAAAAATTTTTTTTCATATGTATGATGCTGCTGGGGAGAGGTCTAAATTTATAAATAAATATACTAGAATTTATTACCAAGATAATGATGATGCTAATTCAATGTCTAAAGATAGAGTAAAACCAACCTCATATGAAGGACTTTTATGTGGACATCTCTCCTTTATTAACAATTATAAATCTCTCCTTTTTGTTTATCCTGTAGCGCTAATAAGAAACATTGTAGGCTATCAGTACTATTCATTTAAAAATGGAAGTTCTTTTAGAAATATCTTGATGGATATTCAACCGTCTTTAATAAAGGTATTAAGTTGGGGACTTTTACCCTTTGGTTTTTTATATCATAAAGTGAGGTAATTATGGACGGGAAAGGTAAAAAGGTACTATTGGTGTACTACAAATTATTTAAACCGGGCGGTGTGGCTAAGGTGATGACCACTTTGGCCAATGAGCTTGTGGAGGAAGGGTATAATGTAGAAATTCTATTGTTAATGTCGCCCAGACCTAATTTTTATCCATTAAATGAAAATGTCAAAATACATCATATAGATACTTTTTCCCATTGGGCTTGGAAAATATGTGAATTTAATGTAAAGTGGCTTAGATTTATTCCTAAAATACACAATATTAATGCTTATATTCACCATATAGGTGTTTATCTAATGTTGAAAAAATGGTTGAAAAAAAATCATCAGAATTACGATACTATTATTTCTTGTTGGTATAAATTGTCTTCTTTTATAGGAGTAATGGGTAGAGAAATAGCCAAAAAAACTATTGCTTGGGAGCATATGAGTTTTACGAGTATGGGGAAGTTTTATAGTGCCTTGGCAAAGAGATATTATAAAAATTTGAAATGCATTATTGCTACAAATAAACCTGGAGAAAAATATTACCTTTCAATTGGTAAAAGGAGTCAGACGATTTATAATATAATGGACGCTAGCTTTGAAAAGTTGAATTATATCCCTTTTGCTGAAAAAAAGAATGTAATTGCATTAGTGGCCAGATTAGATGCTGAGAAAAATGTAGAAGAATTTATAGAGATTATATCGGAAATTAACTTGCCGGAGAGATGGGGGGTTAGAATAATGGGAGATGGGACTTGCCGAGAAAAAATACAATATAAAATTACCCATCACAATCTTGCGGATAAGGTGAGGTTGATGGGAACGGGCAACTTAGACGATGTTAAAAATTTGATTATAGAATCTAAAATATGTTGTTTAACTTCTACGGCAGAGGCTTTGCCTACGATTTTAATTCAAGCGATGTTCTGTTCAAATGTTTTAATAGCTTACGATTGTAATTATGGTCCGTCGGACATTATCAATGAGAATAATGGATTTTTAATTCCTCTTAAAAATAAAGAATCATTCAGAGAAAAGCTACAATATCTATTGGATAATCCAGTGGATTTAGAGCGTTTATCACACTCTTCCTATATGGAGGCACAAAAATGGAAGAAAGATAAAATTTTAGAACAATGGAAAAAAATAATATAGCAAGCCATGCTTTTTAACTCAATAGAATTTGCGATATTTTTACCGATAGTTTTTATACTTTATTGGTTTGTATTTCATAAAAATATAAAACTGCAAAACTTTTTTATAGTAGTTGTAAGTTATGTTTTTTATGGTTGGTGGGATTGGCGTTTTCTTTTTCTTATCCTATTTAGTACAGTCTTAGACTATTCTTTAGGAAGGTTACTGGCTTTAGATGAGAAGCCTAAAAAACGAAAGATGTATCTTATCATTAGTGTGATAATTAACTTAGGGTTTTTAGGATTCTTTAAGTATTGTAACTTCTTTATAGATAACTTTATAGCAGCATTTACTTTTTTTGGACAAAAACCATCTATTCACACGCTTAATATTTTGCTTCCTGTAGGGATTAGCTTTTATACCTTCCAAACATTAAGCTATACTATAGATGTGTATAAGAAGAAACTAGAGCCAACCAAGGATTTCATTGCATTTAGTGCTTTTGTGAGCTTTTTCCCGCAGTTGGTAGCGGGACCTATTGAGAGGGCCACGCACCTATTGCCTCAATTTTATAAAAAGAGGGAATTTGACTACACTAAGGCGGTGGACGGTATGCGTCAAATTCTTTGGGGGCTATTTAAGAAAATGGTAATAGCGGATAACTGTGCGGTTTATGCTAATCAGATTTTTGCGAGTTCGGATACCTCTTCGGGAAGTACGCTAGTGCTTGGTGCTATATTTTTCACTTTTCAAATCTATGGGGATTTTTCTGGCTATTCGGACATTGCCATAGGGACCTCTCGTTTATTTGGGTTTGATTTGATGAAGAACTTTGCCTATCCTTATTTCTCTCGTGATGTAGCAGAATTTTGGAGGCGCTGGCATATTTCTCTTTCCACTTGGTTTAGAGATTATCTATATATTCCTTTGGGCGGGAGCAAGGGCGGAAATTGGATGAGAATTAGAAATACCTTCATTATTTTCTTGGTGAGTGGGTTTTGGCACGGAGCGAATTGGACCTTTATTGTTTGGGGATTTCTAAATGCCCTTTTCATAATGCCGTCCATTGTATTGAAAACGAATAGAAATAATCTGGAAGTGGTGGCTCATGATAGGGTATTACCTTCTCTTAGGGATATTTTTAATATGCTTATTACCTTTGGATTGATGGTTTTTGCGTGGATTTTTTTCAGAGCAGAAAATATGGCTCATGCCGTTTCTTATATTACTAATATATTTCAACCATCATTATTCAGTTTTCCTAGCCTTAATAAGGCGGCATTAGCTACTTTGATTTTGGTTGGCTTTTTATTGGTCATGGAATGGCAAGGACGAAGAGGAGCGTTTGCATTAGAAAGTTTTTGGCTCAAAAAACCTCGTTTGTTAAGATGGAGTTTTTATGCGTTTGTGATTCTTTTGATAGGTTTGTTTATGCAGACTAACGAAACACCATTTATTTATTTTCAGTTTTAATAGATATGAAATCGTTTATAAAAAACATTATATTTTTCTCCATTTTTGGGAGTGTGTTTTATGTGGTGGTTTTGCCGATATGGAGCCAGATAATGCCTCCGTTTATGGCGAAAAATGTGAGAAGTTGTGTGGGGTGCTATGGGCATCTGCTTTCCAGGACAAGAGATGTTAGCAGACTAGAAAAAAGTCCAGATATTTTATTTTTAGGGTCATCACATGCTTATCGAGGTTTTGACACGCGAGTGTTTAGCAAAAATGGCATTACGGCGTTTAATTTGGGGTCTAGTTCTCAAACGCCTATCAATACTAAGGTGCTGCTTAAACAATACCTTGACGATATAAAACCTAAAATGATTGTGTATGAGGTGTATGCGGGAACACTTTCGGCTGATGGAGTTGAGTCTTCTTTGGATATGCTTAGTAATAATAGGGTGGATAAGAACGCTATTAAAATGGTAAGTGAGGTGAAGCACTTGGCGGTTTTTAATACGGCTATTTATGGCTTATATAGACAAATGTTGGGTTTAAATAAAACTTTTTATGAACCGAACATACAGAATGATGATGTTTATGTACAAGGCGGTGGTTTTGTGGAAACAAAGTTTAAGAAAAACCCAATGTTGGAAGAAACAAAAGGCAAGTGGGAGCTTAACCCTAAACAAATTGAGGCTCTGAAGGAAAACTTAGACTATATCAAGAAAAGAAATATACCCTATATCTTGGTTCAATCTCCCATTACTAAGAAGCTTTATGAGTCTAAAACTAATAACAAATCGGTGGATAGTCTACTGTCAACACTGGGGACTTATAAGAATTTTTATGGAGAGTTACCTTTAAACGACACTATAGATTTTTACGACAGTAATCATCTTAACCAAAAAGCAGTCGTTAAGTTTAACGAAAGTTTTATAGTGTATTTTAAGGGGCTGAGTAAGAGTGGCGGTCGCGGGAGGGATAATTAAGGAATATAACCGTCTCATTTTCGAATATTTGTGGGGTTTGTAATTTATTTGTATATTTGCACTGGATTTACGGAATACAGATGAGAAGGCCTTCGGAAGAAAGCCTTTTTTTGTACCGTCCACTTGAATACTTGATATGATGGATTTTAGAAGTAAGATTGAAGCGCATTTGCAGGCTTTTTTGGAGCAACGTACCGATTTGTTTCTTATTGACCTTAAGATTTCGGCGGGGGATGATGTGGTAGTGGTATTGGATGGCGACCAGGGGGTTAGCATTCAGGACTGCCTTGATGCGAGCCGTGCGATAGAGTTTAATATGGATCGGGAGGCGCATGATTTTAGTCTTCAGGTGATGTCGGCTGGGCTTAGTGAGCCGCTTAGGCTTCCTCGTCAGTTTGCGAAGAATTTGGGGCGGATGCTTCGGGTGGTTCTTCAGGATGACACGGAGGTTGAGGGCGAGTTGATTCGTGCGGATGAGGCTGGTGTTGTCCTTCTTTTGCGTTACCGTAGGCCTAAGGCGGTTGGGAAGGGCAAGGAGGATGTGGAGGAAGAGCGTGCGGTGGCTTACGATGCGATTAAGAAAGCGGTGGTCCATATTAAATTTTAAAGAATAGAACAGAACGAAAAGGCGTCTTTGGCTCGGTTTGGCGGGGATTGGCGCGATATATAAACGATAAACCCAAAAAAGAATGGATAATATAGCTTTAATTGAAGCGTTTGGCGATTTTAAAGAGGATAAGAATATCAGCAAGATTGATTTGATGGCGATTATTGAGGAGTCATTGAAGACGTTGTTGAGAAAGCGTTACGATTCGGATGATCATTTTGATGTGATTGTGAATCCGGATAAGGGGGATTTTCAGATTTTCCTTAACAAGACGATTGTGGAGGACGAGATGTCGGAGGATGACGATTTGGAGATTGAGATTTCCGAGGCGAAGAAAATCGATCCTACGTTTGAGGTTGGCGAAGAATATACGATGGAGATTCCGGTGGCACAGCTGGGTCGGCGAAACATTCTTACGCTAAAGCAGATTTTGGTGACGAAGCTTCAGGAGCATAATAATTCGATGTTGTACGAGCAGTTTCGCGATCGGATTGGGGAGATTGTTGTGGGCGAGGTTCACCATATCCGTCACAAGCATGTGATTTTATTGGATGATGAGGGGAATGAATTTATTTTGCCTAAGGAAAATCAGATTCCTTCGGACTTTTTCAAGAAGGGTGAGAATATTCGGGCTATTGTAGAGAGCGTTGATTTTAAAGGGGCTAAGCCTCAGATTATCGTGTCTAGGACTGCGCCTAAGTTTTTGGAGAAGCTTCTTGAGCTGGAAATTCCGGAAATTCAGGACGGGACGATTATGCTTAAGAAAGTGGTTCGTATTCCGGGCGAGAAGGCGAAGATTGCGGTGGATGCTTATGACGACCGTATTGATCCGGTGGGTGCTTGCGTTGGGGTTAAAGGATCGAGGATTCACGGTGTGGTTCGGGAATTGAAGAATGAGAACATCGATGTGATTCAGTGGTCTAAAAATCCGGAAATCTTGGTGAAGCGTGCGTTGGGTAATGTGACGGTGAACAAGATTGAACTTAACGACGAAGAGAATTATGCGTTGGTTTATACGCCGGTGGAGGAAATTTCCAAGGTGATTGGGAAGCAGGGGCAGAACATCCGTTTGGCGTCTTGGCTGAGCGGGTATGAGATTGATGTTTACCGTGAGGCGAGCGAGGATGACGATGTTAAATTGGACGAATTTAAGGACGAAGTTGAGGAGTGGATCATTGACGAGTTCAAGAAGGTTGGGTTGATGACGGCCAAGAGCGTCTTGGATAAGGATACGGACAGCCTTCTTAACATGACGGATTTGGAGGAGGAAACCATTGAGGAGGTGAAGCAGATTCTTAGGGAAGAGTTCGAGGACTAACCCCATCACGATATTAACTATTTTATAAAATAGCTTTAAAAAGCACAAGAGAACAACAGTATATGCCAAAAATTAGATTAAATAAAGCAGTAAAGGAACTTAATATCTCCATTCCCAGAGCGGTAGAATTTCTACAGGGCAAGGGGATTGAAATAGACAGTAACCCGAATGCAATATTGGAGGAACGGGCATTGGCCGAGTTGGAAGCCGAGTTCAGGAAGGATGGAGAACAGCGTAAGGCATCCCACGAGGTCGTCATCTCTAAAGTTCCGGAGGAAAAACTGGAAATGGAGGAGAAAAAAACGGAGGTCATTCGGGCGAAAGCCAGTGTGCCGGAGACTAAAATCCTCGGCAAAATAGACCTCAATCCTAAAAAAGAAGAGAAGGTGGAGGATGCTCAGCCTGCACCGGTGGAGGCTAAGCCTTCGGAATTGCCGGTTCAGGAGGAAAAAACGGAAGAAAAATCTTCAAAATCGGGTCCTCATGTTTTAGGGAAGATTGATCTTTCCAAAATAGAATCTTCGTCCAAGCCGAGAGCGTCTCGGGAGAAAGAGGCGTCGAAGAAGCCGGCTGTGGAGCAGAAGCCTAAGGAGTCGCCTAAACCGGAGGAGCAAAAACCTCAGGTTCAGGAGCCGGCAGCCAAGTCTAAGGAAGTTGAGAGCCACGTGTTTGAGAAGCCCGAGAAAATCGAAACCCAGTATCAAAAATTGGACGGGCCTAAGATTTTGAAGGAAAAGGTGGACTTGTCTCAGTTTGAGAGTAAGCCGAAAGAAGGCGCGGCGCGAAAGAAGAAGCGGAAAAGAATTGAAAAGCCGGCGCAACCGGGAGCTCAGGGCAGTGGAACGCAGAACAATCCTGCGGGACGTGCTCAGGGTGGTCAGCGTGGGCCTGGAGGGGCGAATGCTGGCGGCCGCGGTGGCAACAAGAAAGGCGGAAGACGTGGCGAGCGTGTGATGCCGGTAGAGTTGACCGATGAGGAGGTGAAGAATCAAATCAAGGAAACCTTGGAGAAACTGACCAATAAGGGAGGGAAGTCCAAGAGTTCAAAATACAGAAGAGAGAAGAGGTCTTACCGTAGAGAGCAAGACGAGCTTCAGCAGGAGTTGGATGCTCAAGACCGTACACTTAAGGTTACCGAATACATCACGGTGAACGAGTTGGCGGCATTGATGGATGTGAATCCTACGGAGGTGATTTCCACTTGCTTCTCTTTGGGGGTAATGGTGACGATGAACCAGCGTTTGGAGGCGGATATTCTCCAGTTGGTGGCGGACGAGTTTGGTTACAATATCCAGTTTTCGGACGCGGACTTGGAAGAGACGGCGGAGGAAGAAACGCCGGACTTGCCGGAAGATTTGGTGGCTCGTGCACCGATTGTAACGGTGATGGGGCACGTGGACCATGGTAAAACTTCACTCCTTGACTATATCCGTAAGACCAATGTGATTGCGGGAGAATCCGGAGGGATTACCCAGCACATCGGGGCTTATAATGTGAAATTGGAAAACGGACAGCGTATTACGTTCCTTGATACACCGGGACACGAGGCGTTTACGGCGATGAGAGCGCGTGGAGCCCAGATTACCGATATTGTGATTATCGTAATTGCGGCGGACGACGATGTGATGCCGCAGACGAAAGAGGCGATTTCCCATGCTCAGGCGGCGGGAGTGCCTATGATTATTGCGCTTAACAAGGTGGATAAGCCTAATGCGAATCCGGATAAGATTCGTGAACAGTTGTCGGCTATGAATATTTTGGTGGAAGAATGGGGAGGTAATGTTCAGTCTCAGGAGATTTCGGCCAAATTCGGAAACAACGTGGATTTGTTGCTTGAGAAGGTGTTGTTGCAGGCGGAGCTTTTGGAGCTCAAGGCTAATCCGAACAAAAACGCCCAAGGGGTGGTGATTGAAGCTTCTTTGGATAAGGGCCGAGGGTATGTTGGCACGGTGTTGATTCAATCCGGTACGCTTAAGGTTGGAGATTATGTTCTGGCTGGGCGTAACCATGGTAAGGTCAAAGCGATGTTGGATGAGCGGGGTCGTCAAATGCAGACGGCAGGACCTTCAATTCCGGTAACGATTTTGGGCTTGGATGGCGCGCCTACGGCGGGCGACAAGTTCCGTGTGTACGACGATGAGAAGGAGGCGAAGACTATCGCTAATAAGCGGGAGCAGCTTCAGCGGGAGCAGTCTATCCGTACGAAGAAACATCTTACGCTTGATGAGATTGGACGTAGGATTGCTTTGGGCGACTTCAAGGAGCTTAATATTATCCTCAAAGGGGATGTGGATGGTTCTGTGGAGGCTTTGTCCGACCAATTGCAGCGTCTTTCCACGGAGGAAATACAGATCAATATCCTTCATAAGGGGGTTGGACAGATTACGGAGTCCGATATTCTTTTAGCGACGGCTTCGGATGCCATTGTGATTGGCTTTAACGTCAGAGCGGGAGCTAATGCGAAGGATTTGGCCGATAAGGAAGAGATTGAGATTCGTACTTATTCGGTGATTTATGCGGCGATTGACGATGTGAAGGAAGCGATGGAAGGAATGTTGTCGCCTGAGATCCGCGAGCAGGTTATTGGAAATGTGGAAATCCGCGAGGTATTTAAAATTTCCAAAGTGGGTACGATTGCGGGGTGTATGGTGCTTTCGGGCAAGGTTACCCGTGGTTCTAAGATCCGCTTGCTAAGGGATGGCATCGTGAAGCATGATGGAGAACTTGAGAGTTTGAAACGATTCAAGGACGATGTGAAGGAAGTGACAAAGGGGTATGAATGCGGTTTGAACATCAAGGGGTATAACGACATCGAGGTCGGTGATATTTTGGAAGTTTACGAAGAGGTTGCGGTGAAGAAGAAACTAAAGTAACTTTTTTCGATAAATAAGTGGTATATTAATTTTAAAAAGCCGCCTCAAAACAAAGTTTTGAGGCGGTCTCTTTTTTTAATAAAGCAGTCATTAATGAGGGATGGGCGCATTGGGAGCAATCAATCCGGTTTCGATAAGAGCGGTCCAAAATTCTTTTGGGATTCTGTTTTCAAGTTGTAAAGACAGGACATTTTCTCTAATTTGCTTAGCCGATCGGCATCCGGTGAGAATAGAAACTACTGCGGGGTGGGCCATGGCGAATTGGAGGGAAGCGGTTCTCATGTCGACACCAAACTTATGGCATAGTGCGGCTAACTGGTCTCTTTTCCCGGCGATAGCTTTTGGAGCGGGGGAAGGCGAATAATTCCAGGTTTCGTTTCCGGCGAGATAACCACAATTTAATGGGGAACCTAAAATGATTTTAACCTTTTTTTCCTGAAGTTTCGGAAATGTAATCTCTAAGGCTTCTTTATGATCTAACAGGGAGTACTGGGTTGCCATCAGGCAGAGATCGGGAATTGCGAATTCGAGAGTCCTCAGAACAGCTTCCGGGCTGTTGATGCCAAACCCCCATCCTTTAATCATTCCTTGTTGTTTCATTCTGATGAGTTCGGGGATGGCTCCATGTCTTGCTTGATTAAGATGATGTTCAAAATTTTCTTTTAAATTTCCTGGAGTGAGGTCGTGGATGAAGACATAATCTAAGGAAGATACTCCTAATCTTAATAGGCTGTCTTCCACTGATTTTCTTGTAGCAGAAGCGGAGTAATCGTAGTGAAACACAGCGTTCATTGGGTTCTTCCATAGGTGTGCGACTTGACTCTCTGGAGGGGTTCCGGGCTTTAGAAGCCGGCCGACTTTGGAAGAAAGGAGGTATTCGCTCCGATTTTTGCCATCAAGAAAAACACCGAAACGTCTTTCGCTTATTCCGTTGCCGTAACGGGGAGAGGTGTCGAAAAAACGAATTCCCAAATTCCATGCTTCTTCTAAGGTTTCAAGGGCTTCTTTTTCGGATGTCTTTTTCCAGCACCCGGCAAGAGGAACCCCACCTAACCCTAAGTCTTTATTCAGTTCAAGTGTTGATAAGACAGGGTTTGTGTATTTGTTATTCGGGGAGCCGAAAATGTGTGGCGAAGTTTTTTCTCCTTTGTTTTTAGCCGAGATTAGATTAGGGGCTCCTAATGCTAATACGCCTAATCCCATGTTTTTTAAAAATTTTTTTCGATTCATTATTATGACGTGATTTTTGAGTGTTACACAAAGATAACCAAAATTAATGACGTGATTTTTGAAAATCAGTTTTGTAACGGTACTAAGAGGATGCTTTGGTAGAATTATTTAGTTTTTTTATTGTGTTTTGATTGTGATTTGTTTCTGTTTTTTCTAATTTTATTAATTAAATAAACTGGTAAATATTTATTTTTTTAGAATTTTTTATTTTTATTTTTTTAATATTAAAATTTGATGTTTTTTATTTTTTTATATCTTGTTTTTGTTTTTTTGTATTTGTAATTGTATTTTTTGTTTTTTATTTTTGAATTTATTTTTTTAAACTTGTTAATTTTTATTTATTTTTTTTCAGAAAAATTTTCTTGTGTTAATAATTTTTAACATCTTTGCACTGTCTAATATTGAAAAAAATTATTAATATGGGTTTGAAACGGAGTGTGTTGACAGCCGGTGTATTGTTCTTTATGGGAGGGCAAGAGGTGTTAGCGCAGAAGAGAACGGTGGACACTACTAAAACAAAAGATATAGAGGAAGTAGTTGTCTTGGGATTTGGTCAAAAGAAAGCGGTAAAAGAGCTTACGGGTTCCGTAGGTAGAGTGGGAGCGGAAGTGGCAGATGTTTCCATGGGCTCTATTGACAAGGCGATGGCGGGAAGAGTGGCTGGTGTTCAGACGGGGATGGCAACGGGGCAGCCCGGTGGAGCGGCTTATGTTCGGATACGGGGAATGGCATCTGTCAATGGAAGGAATAACCCTATCATTATAGTGGATGGCGTTAGGGTAGCTCAAGGAGATTTATCTACCAATACGACGACATCTAATATTCTTGCAAACTTGAACGACTCGGACATTGAGAGTGTGACGATGTTGAAGGATGCGGTTTCTACGGCTGTTTATGGGGCGGATGCTGGTGCCGGGGTGATGATTATTACCACTAAGGCTGGTCGTAAAGGGAAACCGAAGTTTAGTTTCTCCAATGAGTCCGGGGTTTCGTTTAGGGCAGTAAGAGGGCATGAGAGTCTGAGTGCGGCAGAGTGGAAGGATTTGATAGCCCAAGGCTTGGCTAACAGATATTCTGTTACTAAAGAGCAGGCTTATCAGCAAGCGTTGTCCGGTGCTCGGGGAGCAACGTTGCAGGATATATTTAATAGTACTAATAGTACGGATTGGAGAAGAGAGACAGAAAAGAACAGTGGAGCCTTTCTTCAGAATGTTAATGGCTCTGTTTCGGGAGGGAATGACAGGTTGACTTATTATTCATCTTTAGGGTATTTTAATCAAAGTAGTATTGTTAAATCGTCTTACTTTAAGAGGGTTACAGGTACGAATAAAGTTACTTACAAAGCAACGGATAAGTTAAATTTGAGTACCGACGTGCAGTTTTCGTTCGGAGAATTAAGAGCTTTAATTGGTGGTGGAGGTTACTCAAATCCTATTTTGGGGCAGTATTTTTTGAGGCCGACGGATGCGGTTAGAAATGCAGATGGAACGTATAATTATGGCGATTCGGGTTACTTGTCTAATGGGTTGTTTAATGTGGCGGCAGTGCAACAATTGGATTATTCTATAGCAAAAACCGCTAGGGTGTTTGCCAATTTTCAGGCAGAGTATAAAATTTTGAAAAACCTGAGCTATAAGTTTGTTTTTGCTCCGGAGTATATTAATTTGGAAGAGGATGCGTATAATTCTCCTTTGCATGGTGATGGGTACAGTTTGAAGGGGGCTTTGTATAGTTATGCTAGCCGATATTTCAATTTTAACATTCAGAATATTCTTTCTTACAATTTTAGGTTGGGAGATAGGAATAATTTTAATGCAAGCTTGATTCAGGAGGCTTATAAATCAGATTATAGATTGGTTGGTGGAGTAGGCAATGCAGTGGGAACCACTTCATTGAAAACTTTGGATAGTTTTATTATTCCGAGAGAAGCGGTAGGAAGAAAAAGTATAGCCTCTAGAGGGGGGTATGCGGCTACGTTGCATTACGATTATGATCGATTGGTGTTATTGGATTTGTCTGGTAGGGAGGATCGGGTTTCCAATTTTTGGCCAGATAAAAAAACAGGGTATTTTTGGTCTGCTGGTTTAGGTGTGGATTTGGCCCGTTTGGAAATGTTGAGATCCAGTGATGTGGTGTCGCAGTTGAAGCTTTCTGCTTCTTACGGAAGTGTAGGAAATCTGCCTTCGTCAGATGTGATTCCTTATTCTTTGTACCGTTATTCGTCTAATTATAATAATCAAGCTGGAGCTACTCTTAGGGCTGTGGATAACCCGGATTTGAAATGGGAGACGTTAAAGCCATTTAATGCACAGTTCGATTTGGGGCTTTTCAATGACCGTTTGAATTTGACGGCGGCGTACTATCATAAGACAACGTCGGATATGATTTTTGACATTCCTTTGTCCATGGCTCAGGGCGGATATACGGTAATAGGAGGAACTGCTTACGCAAGAAAATTCGTTAATGTCGGGGCTATGGTTAATTCTGGTTTTGAATTCACTTTAGGAGGACAGATCGTTAAAGGACGGGATTTTAGTTGGAGGGCAAGTGCTAATATTAGTACGCTGGATAATAGAATTACGAAGCTCTATGACGGGAAAGATGTTGTGAAGGGGGATATGATTTTGAGAGAAGGTGAGGCGGCAAACTCATTTTATATGAGAAAATGGGCTGGTGTGGATGAAACGAATGGTAAACCTCTGTGGTATGTTAATGGAAAAGATGGAGAGACGACATCGGATTATAACAAGGCGCAGTTGGCTATTCAGGGAGCGCCTTATGCCAAGGTTTTTGGAGGGTTTGATACTCAGTTGAGTTATAAGGGATTTTCGTTGGATGCGCAGTTGAGTTATGGTTTTGGAAACAAGATCTACGACTATTGGGGGATTTATTTGCTTAGTGATGGGCAGTATACTGTTAATTACCCCGGGTATAGAGCCCAGTTAGATTATTGGACGCCTGATAATCCGAAAGCGTTGAATCCAGCTCCGATTTACGGACTTGGAAACAACAATGCCAATGCGATATCAAGCAGGCTGTTGTATAAGGGTGATTATATGAGGTTGAGGGTACTGAAGGTTTCTTATTCTTTCAAAAAAGAACTTTTGAGAAACACTGGTTTGGAAGGTGCTCAGGTTTATGTGTTAGGGAATAATATTTGGACGTATGTATTTGATAAAAATCTAAGACTGGATCCAGATTTGGCTATACAGGGAACGTCTAACCTTAACTTACCACCTCTAAAAACGTTTAGTTTGGGGGTTAATCTTAACTTTTAACACAGTAAAAACAGTAAGAAAATGAGAAAAATCATATTTAGTTTATCGTTAATGTCGTTGGTGGGAGTCGCGTCTGTTTCTTGTAGCAGAGACTTTACGGAAACTCAGTTTTTTCAGGATGAAAAAGCGGGAGCTATCACGACGGTGGAACAGTTGCAATCTTTTGTAAACGGGACGTTTACCAAGATGCGTTCTGCCAATTATTTAGGGCGCGAGTACAGGGCGCTTGCGCAAGTGCATACGGATGAGACTTACTGCACCCAAAGAACGGGGCGTAATGTTCAGTTTGCAACTTATCGTTTGACTTCACAAACGGCAGCGGTCGCTAATACATGGTATGCGATTTACCAGGTCATCGCTAATGCGAATACAGTGATTAATGCACCGGATAATCTGACTTGGGGAGAAGCTTCGGATCCGAGTTTGGTAGCGACTCGGGTAAAGTATTTGAAGGGGCAGGCTTATGCAGCGAGAGCGCTGGCGTTCTTTGATTTGCTTAGGTTGTACGGCCAGCAGTATTCTGGAGGGAGATTGGGCGTTGTCCTTCCCACGGAATATAATCCCAGTGTTCTTATGGGGCGGGCAACGGTAGCCGAGACTCAGGCCAAAATAGAGGCGGACTTTGCGGCAGCACTTGCCAATGTGGGCGATTCGGGAGAGGTATCGGCAAAGAACTATCTTAACAAGTATTCTATTGAAGCTTTGATGTCGAGGTATTATCTGTATAAGGGGGAATACGATAAGGTTATTGCTTATGCTAACGATGTGATATCCAGTGGTAATTATAGTGTGGTTGCAAGCAACGACTATATCAAGTCGTTTTCTCAAGAGGGAGGCGTTAATAGTGTTTTCGAGTTGTCTTTGGGAATCAACGGATCTTTGGGATATAATGCTTATGATCTTATCGTTAACAGTAACGGGTATGCTAATATAGCGGTATTGCCGGAGGTGTATTCTTCTTACGCTGCCGGTGATGTCAGAAAAAGCGCTATTAATGCTAACAGGTTGGGGGAATATTTTGTTAACGGAAAGTTTTCCAATTTTGTAGGGTCCTCTAATATCAAAGTGGTGAGGTATGAGGAAGTTCTTTTAAATGCAGCAGAAGCGGAAATTGTAGCGGGGTCATCGGCCAACGCACTGACCTACTATAATGCAATCAGAACGAAAAGAGGATTGCCGGCGGCAACTTCTGTAACCTTTGAAGATATCAAGAAGGAAAGGCGTTTGGAGCTTTTAGGAGAAGGATTTAGGTATTGGGATCTTTTGAGATGGAATGAAGTGGTTCCTTATTATACCAGTGCAGGGGTGAGAGATACTTCCAAAGACAAGCGGGTAGGAGATAATCTTTTAGCTTATCCAATTCCTCTATCGGAAACCAATGTGCCGGGGACTCCGGTGGTATCTAATCCGGGCTACGATAATTAATCAGAACAAATTATTATAGTTCAGATGGCTTTGCTAAACGGCAAAGCCATTTTTTTTTAAAAAACTTGCAAGTGTTAAAAAAAATTAACATATTTGTCCCGAACTATAATAATTTGTTAATATGAATGTGAAATTGAAAGCGTTAACGGCTGGGGTTTTGTTCTTTGTGGGCGGCCAAGAGGCGTTAGCGCAAAAGAGAACAGTAGATACCGCCAAGACGGCGGATATCAAGGAGGTTATTGTGGTAGCCTTTGGTAAGCAGAAAAAAGAGGAGATTACGGGATCGGTTACCCAACTTAAGGCCGAAGCGGTTAAGGATTTGCAGAATGGTAACGTTCTTCAGGGGCTTACGGGTAAAGTTGGAGGGGTTCAGGTAATCACTTCGGGACAGCCGGGGTCAGATCCCTTGATTAGGATGCGAGGGATTGGGTCAATCAACTCCTCTAGTGCACCTCTTATTGTTTTAGATGGTATTCCTTACAATGGAGAGCTTAACTCTATTCCTGGGCAAGACATTGAGTCCATGACGTTCTTGAAAGATGCTTCATCCAATGCGCTCTATGGTTCCAGAGGGGCGAACGGTGTAATTATGATTACCACCAAGAGAGGTAAGAAAAGAGGGATAGAAGTGGAATTTGACACAAAAGTAGGGGTAAACACCAGAGCCGTAAAAGACTACGACATCATTACAAGCCCGAAAGAATATTATATGGCTTACTACGATCGTTTGAGAGTGGGGGCTTACCGTGGGAATATTACGAGCCCGGGAAGTGGGGTGTCTGCGGCGGCAGCACACGAAGCTGCAAGAACCGGACTTTCAGAGCTTGGTTATAACAACTATGATGTTGCTTTCGATCAGTTGATCGTTAACGGGCAATTTAATCCTAATGCCAATTTGTTGTATCAGGATAATTGGGCAAAAAATTTATTCAAACCTTCTATGAGAACGGAACACTTCTTTAGCCTTTCTTCCAATGGGGAAAAAGTAAGAACGTACTTCTCTGGAAGTTACCTTAAGGATAATGGGTATGCCCTGAGATCCGGGTTCCAAAGGATGTCTTCTCGCCTTAATGTAGATTATAAGGCAACTGAAAATATTAGTTTTGGTGCTAATATCAATTACGCAAATACCAATTTTGAACCAGGGTCTAGAGGATCGGGGAGTAACTATTCTAACGCTTTTAATTTTTCTCGTGGTATAGCGCCAATTTATCCGGTTTTTGCTCGGGATGCTAACTATAACATTCTTTATGATGCAAAAGGAGATCGGGTTTATGATTTCGGAACCGGGCAGTTTTTGGGGCAGAAGAGAGCGTACGGATCGTTCCAAAACCCGGTGGGAACCTTGAATTTGGATCAGTATAACGATGTTAACGATAATTTGTCTTCCAGATTTTATGCAACGGCAAAATTCCTTAAAGATTTTGAATTTACGTATAATTTCTCCGTGGACTTGTTAAACCGGACTTACCATCGTTTGGCGACGCCTCTTGCTGGGGATGCGGCTCCTGCTAACG
This sequence comes from Bergeyella anatis, assembly GCF_036016955.1. Classification (NCBI taxonomy): domain Bacteria; kingdom Pseudomonadati; phylum Bacteroidota; class Flavobacteriia; order Flavobacteriales; family Weeksellaceae; genus Bergeyella; species Bergeyella anatis. The sequence continues at coordinate 250,420 of NZ_JAYWXI010000002.1, forward strand.
GAAGACTTACCCGCGGAACGGATCGTAACCTTACAGTAGGCCACCAGCAGTTGTTGACTTGGAACCGTTCTTTTGGAGGACACAGCTTTAATGTTCTTTTGGGGCACGAGTCAAACAGCCTAAGAATGGATAACATTGAAGGACAAAAAACACAACTTTTGTTACCGGATGTGCCGTCTCTTAACTACGGAGGAAACATTCAGTACCTTAAAAGCTCGATTACCGACTATAGAGTAGAAGGGTATTTCTCAAGATTGCTGTATAACTATGACAATAAATACTTCTTTAATGCCAACGTTAGAAAAGACGGTTCTTCCGTTTTTGCACCGGAGTCAAGATGGGGAACTTTCTTTGGTTTAGGCGCCGCGTGGAACGTAGCTAAGGAGAACTTTTTAGCGGACAGCAATGTTGTTAATACCCTCAAGTTGAAAGCTTCATATGGTGAGCAAGGAAATGACAACTTGTTGAATAGAAGAAGAGACGCTAGAGTTTATTATACTTATTTGGACTTGTATGACATCCAAACCAGTGGTCAGAATACTCCGGTACCAACGTTGAGCAGTTTGGGAGCGAAAAACCTCAGATGGGAGACTTCCCAAAATATCAATGCCGGATTTGAGTCGGCTTGGTTTAAAAACAGATTCTTCCTTGATGTGGAATACTTTGAAAGAAAAGTATCAGACATGTTGTATTACTTGCCTCAGCCTATTTCCAATACCGGACAATACGTTATTCCGGCAAACGTTGGAGATATGAAAAACGTGGGGGTAGAAGCCAACATCGAGGTTGTACCGGTTAAAACAGAGAATGTGAAATGGTCTGTTTTTGCAAACGGAACACACTATAAGAATACCGTAACCAAACTTCCTGGAGCTCAAGCTAAGAATGGTATTATCGACGGATCGTTCAAGTTGATGGAAGGGCACTCTAGATACGACTATTTTATGTTTGAATTTGCTGGAGTGGATGCCACAAACGGGGATGCGCTATGGTATAAAGAGGTAACCGATGCAGACGGTAAGGTTACTCTTGAAAAAACAAACCTTATTGCACAAGCTACTCAGCGTTTTATAGGTAAATCGGCTATTCCTAAAGTTTTTGGTGGTTTCGGAACAGACTTGTCCGTTGGTCGTTTTAACGCGAGAGTTAACTTTGCTTATCAGTTTGGCGGATGGGGTTACGATGCTATTTACCAGAACTTGCTGAGTTCAAGCTCAGATATTGGTGCCAATTACCACAGAGATGTGTTTAACTCTTGGACTCCGGAAAATCCTAATGCGGCGATTCCTCGGGTGGATCGGATTAATGCCACTCAGGCTCAGGCGTCTTCGTTCTATCTAATCAAATCCGACTACATTAGTTTGCAAGATGTTACCTTGGGATACAACCTGTCTGAGAATTTCTTGAAAACATTTAATATCTCAAGCGCTAGAATCTACTTTACAGGAAGCAACTTGGCGTTGTGGTCTAAGCGTAGAGGTTACGACCCAAGAATGAGCATAATGGGGCAATCAGCATCAGGTCAGTATTCTGTTATTAGAACAACATCCGTAGGGATTAATGTTAAATTTTAATTAAAAACGATTGAAAAAAATGAATAAATTATTTAAAATAGGGGTAGCACTGTCATGCGCAATGCTTTTGACGGGATGTAGGAGTGATTTTTTGGATCCTCAGCCTCAGGGACAAGTATCCAGCACACAGTTGGCTTCGAATCCGGATGCCATTTCTAAACTTTTGGATGGGGTTTATTTAACGTATGCAAGCTATAAAGCGGGAGGGACAACTAATCATGATGATTTTGGTTTAATGGGGCTTTATGCGGCTTCAGATTTGATGACGAACGATGAAGCTCAGATGATTAACCATTGGTTTGGCGGGTTTTATAACTTTACGGGGCAGTTGGTAACCAATTCAAGAACCCTTTCGGTTTGGAGAGCGTATTACAGCCAGATTTTTAACCTTAACAAAATCATCAGTAGCATTGAGGCTTCAGGCTCTACGTCGGCCGAAAGTAATTATGTGTTGGGGCAGGCTCTTGTGATGCGGGCGTACAGCTACGACCGTTTGACGAGATTTTATACCTTCTCTTACAAGGGGCACGAAAGTGATTTGGCGGTGCCTTTGACCAAAGGAGGCGAAACCACCGGTATTCCTAGATCTACGGTTTCGGAAGTTTATGCTTCGGTTGTTGCCGATATGGAAAGAGGGATTTCTTTGCTTAATGGTTATAGCCGAGGAAGCGATAAGTCCAAAGTGGATGCTAAAGTGGCTAAAGCCTTGGCGGCAGACCTTTATCTTTGGATGGGGAACTACGAGAAGGCTGCAACTTATGCTAATGAGGCGCGGACTGGCTATTCTTTGATGAGTCGTTCATCGTACTTGTCCACTGGCTTTTCGGAGCTTAGCAATACGGAAGCTATGTGGGGATTCGATCATACGTCTCTTACAACAGGGGTTTATGCGTCTTTCTTCTCTCACTGGGATAGTACGAACAATGGTTATGCAGGTCTGTTAGGTGTTTATAAGCTTATTGATAAAAGACTTTACGATGCCATTCCTAGCACAGATTACAGAAAGCTAAACTTTAACGGTGCTTCTTCAGCGAGCTACACGTTCAATGATAAGACGAAAACTTATCCGGCTTACACCAACTTCAAGTTCAAGGATCCATCATTCTTTGAAGGAGATTACATCTATCTAAGATCCTCCTTGTTGTATTATATTGAAGCAGAATCTTTGGCAAGACAAGGCAAAGAACCTCAGGCTCGTCAGGTTTTGTATGAGATTACTTCGGCAAGAGATTCCGGATATACTTTGTCCAGCAAATCGGGTGCGGATCTCATCAACGAAATCATTCTTCAGAAGAGAATTGAGATGTGGGGCGAAGGTTACGCTTGGTCGGATCAGAAGAGATTGGGTGTTCCTTTGGTTAGAAACTACACAGGAACGAACCATCCATCGTTTGGTCGTGTAGATCAAGAGGTAAATAACGCAAGATGGAGATTCCAAATTCCTCAGTTGGAGATTAACAACAATGAGAACATTGTTCAGAATCCATAATCGTTAGGATTACCAATAAAGATAACCCGTTCCATTTCCATAATGGAGCGGGTTTTTTATTGCCCCTATTTTCTTACATTTGTACCGCATTATCATAGGGAATGAAGAGTTTATTGATTCTAATAGGGTTATTTTGGGGAGGCTTGGTTTGGGCTCAGGAAAAATTGGGGGATACGTTAGTGGTTGACAATGGCGGAAAGGATTCGCTTAAAATTTTTCGGCCCACGATTTCGGATTATAAGTACCGTACCCGCTACGGGGAGTATAAAACCTTTGACACCACGTTCACCATGCAGTGCTCTTACGGGCTTACCCAATATAACCATCAGGATAATTTTGGGCGGATTCAGTTTGCTAATATCGGATCGGGGTTTCAGGATTTGACTTTTCGTTGGAATCCGGAGCAATCGCTTAGTCTTTTGCCCTCCCGAAAGTCATATTTCATCCTTGGAGCGGAGGATGTAAAGTATTACGATGTCAAAACACCAACTACGGGATTTGTGTACCACTCGGCGATGCGGAATGGGGCTTCGCTTCAAAGTACATATACGCAAAATGTGGGAAGGAACTTCAATTTTTCGTTAGAGTATTTAGGGTTGCGTTCGCAGGGGTTTTATACGAACAGTTTGGCGGCTAATAATCACACTTTGTTTTCGGCTCATTATTTATCGGATAACGGAAAATATGAGGCATTTGCGCATTATCTTCACCAGAATGTCAATAACGAAGAGTACGGCGGAATTTCGGATTTGAGTTTGTTCACGGGAGGGGATAGTCGCTTTAGAAACCGGCAAAATATTACGGTTAATCTTAACGATTCCGATTCAAGGTATTGGTACCGGAGGTATTATTTTAGTCATACGTTTGCTCCTTTTGATCCTTTGCGTTGGCCGTTTAAGGTTTCGCATACGGTTTTTCATCAGGGGAATAAATATTGGTTTAATTTGGGTAGTGCCGATGTTTCTGCTTTTGAGGGGGTTAATATGGGAAGGGGGCTGAGTTCGGCGAGCTATTCGGATAATTTGAGCAATACGGTTTCTTTGCTTTTTGATGAAAAACGTTTTAAACTGGATGCGGGGGTTCGTCATCAACGGATCGGAATGGGAGCGTCCAATACAATTCTCAATACCGAAATTTTAGCGGGAGCGCAGTATGTGGAAAATCGACTGGGAGCGGTAGGCCGGTTGGAGGTTGATTTTTGGGATCGTTTAGCACTTAATGCTTTTTTGGAATACTCTAAAGGGGGGCGTTTTGGGCATTACCTTCATTCGGCGAATCGTTTTCGTTTGACGTTCGCAGAGGGGTATGCTTTGGATGGGCATCTTCACTTTCAGAGTGCTTTGCCGGGCTTCCAGTATTTGTTGAATTTTTCGCCAGTGCTGGGGTATAACTATGATGTTTCGGGAGAGATGAAAAATCAGAATATTTTGGATGTTGGAGGAACGGTTGCATTGAAATGGTTGGAGGCGAAGCTGTCGGCTAATTATTTCCGGGTGGATCACTATGCTTATTTTGATGCATCGGGGCAGCCGAGACAGAGTCCTTCCTCGGTTAATGTTTCTCAGGTTGGCGGGGAGGCTGCGGTAGGTTACCGGAAGTTTCATCTTCATGCGAAGGTGCAGTTGCAGAGCGTGCTCAATCACAAGTCGCTTTATCCTATGCCTCAGGTTTTGGCTCGGGTGAATGGCTATTGGCAAGGAAAGGCTTTTAAAGATGCGGCGGAGATTATGACGGGGCTTAAGGTCTATTATTTTTCGCGTTTTGATTCGCGGGATTTTTCGCCGGTGCTTAATGAGTTTATTCTTCCTAATTCTCGGGCTTATGCCATTGGGGGGCAGCCTATTGTGGATGCTTACTTTAATTTGCGGGTTAAGACGATGCAGATTTATTTGGAGGGGCAGAATCTTACGGCAGCGGTGATGCAGAATAGAAGTTATACGGCGCCTTATTATCCGTTGTATGATTTTCGTTTGAATATTGGGATTGTATGGCAGTTGTTTCATTAAAAAAGTAGAAATTGAAAAAGATAGATTGCATTGCGTTTTCGGCTCTTGAATCGGTTCCGGATTTGGTGAAGGATTTTTTGACGGAGGATTTGGAATGGTTTGATGGGGTTCGCTTCGGCGAAGATAATTTTGAGCGGAAAATTAGGGAACGCGAAGGTTTTTCTCCTGAGCGGCGAAGGGTTTTGGTGGAGGTTTTGCGTGAGCAATCGGCAGATTTGCAACTAACGGATAAACAACGTTTTAACTTGGATGCTCTTTTGGATGAAAAGACCTTTACGGTGGTAACGGGGCATCAGCTTAACCTCTATATGGGGCCTTCTTTTTTTGTTTACAAGATTCTTCAAACCATTAAGACGGCGGAATATTTACGGGAGAAATTTCCGGGGATACAAGTGGTTCCTGTTTTTTGGATGGCTTCGGAAGATCATGATTTTGAGGAGATTAATCATTTTAAAACGAAAGACGGATTTTATGAGTTTAGGGCTTCCTCGGGGGGGGCGGTTGGGCGTTTGAAGGTGGAGGATACGGCTTTTGTGTCCCGCTTTGAGGAGTCGTTTTCGGATCGGCTTTTTGGGGCGGAATTGATTCGTTGGATGCGGGAGGCTTATCGTGAGGGGGCATCGCTTTCGCAGGCGACTCGGGTGTTGGTTCAGCGTTTGTTTTCGGCTTATGGGCTTTTGGTTTTGGATGGCGACGACTCCAGGCTTAAGGCGCAGATGAAGCCGTTTTTTCGCAAGGAGCTTTTGGAACAGGTGCTTTATGAAACGACGGCTAAGCGGATTGGTTTTCTGAAGGAGCGTTATGGGCGGGTTCAGGTGAATCCTAGGGCGGTTAATCTATTTTATCTTACTGCGACCCGGGATCGCATTGAGCGCCAGGGGGAAGAGTATGTGGTGGTGGATAAAAATTTGCGTTTTACCCGTACGGCAATTTTGGAGGAATTGGAAAAGCATCCCGAACGGTTTAGTCCTAATGCTTTAATGCGGCCGGTTTACCAGGAGGTAGTGCTTCCTAATTTGGCGTATATTGGTGGGAATGCGGAGGTGATGTATTGGTTGGAGTTGCAGGATTATTTTGCGGAAAATAATTTGAGTTATCCTGTGCTTATTCCCAGAAACTCTGTGGTTTGCTTGGATGAAAAAGAGCTTCGCAAGGCGGAAAAATTGGGATTGTTGCCGAGAGATTTTTTTGGGAACTTTGCTGAAGTGGTTCGGGGAGCTATGTTAAAGGATGTGGCTTTGGAAGGGGTATTGCGGGACAGTCGGCTTCAGGTGGAACAAGTCTTTGAGGTCTTGAAATCGCGCTCGGTGGAAACGGATGTGACGTTTGGTCATTTGGTTGCGGCGGAGCAGGCTCGTCAGCTTAAGTCCTACGAGCGGATGCACAAGCGGCTTGTTCGAGCGGAAAAGCGCAAGCAGGCCGAAAAATTAGAGCGCTTGGAGACTCTTTTTCTTCGGATTCATCCGGGCGGGGTTTGGCAGGAGCGAGTGTTTAATTTTAGCGTGTTTTATGCGGATTATGGGCGACTTTGGATTGAGGAATGTTATGAAAAAATGAATGTTGATAAGTCGGAACTTTTAATTTTAGGCATTTAATTTGAAAGCATTATTTTTGCATAATCAGAATTATCGGTAAAGATGAAAAAAATTTTATTGTTGTCTGCATTTTCGGCTTTTTTTTCGATGAATGCGCAACAAGCCCATACGGTAGAAAAAGGGGATACGGCCTATAATATTGCAAGAAGGTACGGGATGTCCCTTGATGAACTTGTGAGTCTGAATCCTACCGTTAAGGAGGGCTCTATCCAAATTGGTCAGGTTCTCAGTGTTAAAAGTCCGGTGAAGGGGGCTTCGGCTCAGTCTTCTTCGGTGCGGGAGGCGCTGGGGTATATCGTGTTGGAGCCTAAGCAGACCATTTATGGCCTTACGAAGCAGTATCGGATTTCCGAATCGGAGCTTCGCCGTCTGAATCCTGATCTTGATAATAATATGAAGATTGGTAGCAAAGTTTTTTTGCCTAAGGATAAGATTGAGCGTTATGGCGCTGGTCAGTCGGCGGTGGAAACCTCTGTTGCTAATGTTTCCGAAAAGACTTCCGAAGAGGGGACGTATACGGTTCAGGCCAAAGATAATTATTACCGAATCACGCGTCGGTATAACCTTACTCAGCAGGAGCTTTTTGCGATGAATCCGGGGCTTGAGGCTAAAGGGCTTCAGGTTGGGGATGTGATTGTGGTTAGAAAAACGGGTCAAGCGGCCCTGGAAAATAAAACGGCTTCCGTGTCCGAATCGAAATCGTCTTCTGCGGCGTCTTTGCCTTTGGAGGATTATGTTACGTATACGGTGGCTAATGGGGATACGGTTTTTGGAATTCTTAACCGTTATAATATCACTTTGGACGATTTACTCCGTCTTAATCCTGAGATTGAGAACGGTTTGAAGCCGGGGCTTGTTTTGAAGCTGAGGAAGTTGGATTCGCATTATATTAAAAAATCTGCGGATGCGCTTCATGTGGTGTTGATGCTTCCTTTTGGTTTTGAAACGAATGACTCCAAATACCGTGCGCTGGCTCAGGATTTTCTTTTGGGGGCCAAATTGGCAATTGAGAGAAATGCGGCGGCGGGTCAGAAGCTCAATGTGAATGTGGTGGATGCGGGAAGCGAAACCAGTTTTAAGAACAGTTTGTCTCAAATTAATAAGAACAATACGGATCTTATTGTGGGGCCTTTTTTTAAATCGAATGTTTTGGAGGTGCTTGATTATGTGGGGGATTCTAAGATTCCGGTGGTGGCTCCGTTTGCCAATTCGGAGGACTTGTATGGTTATGACCATCTGATTATTGTGGAAACCAGCGATAAGGCTTATGCCGAACGAATGGTGGAGGAGACGGTGAAGGTCTATGCCAATCAAAAAATTTATATTGTAGCCGATGCAGGGCGGACGAATGCCAATATCATAAAGTCGGGATTGGAGAAAGCCTTGAGAGCGCCTGAGATTAAGGTGGTGGCTTCGGCATCGGAAATTGTTTTGGATCAGAATATGATGACGGGACAGGCGGCGCCGGTGGTGGCGATTTTGGCTACTAAGGACGATGCTGTCGGTAGCGGGTTTACTCAGAAAATGATTGCGCTTTCCCAGCAGACTTCGGGCATCCGTGCGATGAGTATGTACTACCATCCTTCGTTTGAAAAAAATGAAGACGAACTCGTGCAGGCGAATTTGGTTTACCTGATGGATCGGAAGATTGATTCGGAGGGGCGTTTTGAGAAAGAGGTACTAAAAGACTATAAAAAGAAGTATTGCAAAACTCCATCCAAATATGCGGTGATTGGTTTTGACGTGATGAATGATATTCTCAGCAGGGAGACTTCCACGGGAGAGGTGTTCAAGCAGATTGAGAAGGTTCAGACCCAATTGGCGACCAAGTTCGAGTACGTTCGTGCGAAGCGTGGTGGGGCTTATGTTAATACAGGCTATCGTGTGGTGCGGCTGATGCCATAAGAAAACGAGATAATTTGCTTTAAAAAAAATATGAAGAAAGCTTTAGTGTTTCCCGGACAAGGTTCACAGTTTGTCGGAATGGGAAAGGAACTTTACGATTCGAGGAAAGACATCAAGGATTTGATGGAATCTGCGAACGAGATTTTAGGGTTTGATATTCTCTCTATCATGTTCAAGGGAACGGAGGAGGAGCTTAAACAAACCAGTGTGACTCAGCCGGCGATCTTTATTCATTCGGTGGCGGCGGTTAAGGCAATCAATGCTTTGGGGGCCGAAATGGTAGCGGGGCATTCGCTTGGTGAGTTTTCCGCATTGGTAGCCAACGGGGTTTTGTCTTTTGAGGACGGTCTCCGATTGGTTGCGGAGCGTGCGGCGGCGATGCAGGCGGCCTGCAATGCTAATCCTAGCTCAATGGCGGCCATTTTGGGATTGGATGATGCCAAGGTGGAGGAGATTTGCGCTTCGGTTGAGGGGGTTGTAGTGCCAGCAAACTATAACTGCCCGGGGCAGCTTGTGATTTCGGGAGAGACGCCTGCGGTTGAAGAGGCTTGTTCGCGTTTGAAAGAGGCGGGAGCTAAGCGGGCTTTGCTTCTTCCGGTTAACGGAGCGTTTCACTCTCCGGTTATGCAACCGGCTCAGGATCGTTTGGCGGCAGCGATTGAAAAGGCTAAATTCCGTACGGCGACGCTTCCTATTTACCAAAATGTAACCACAACGGCGGTTACGGATCCGAATGAAATCAAGACGAATCTGATTGCTCAATTGACTGCGCCGGTGAAATGGACGCAGAGTGTGCAGCAGATGATAAAAGATGGGGCTAACGCATTCATCGAGGTTGGGCCGGGCAAAACTTTGCAAGGACTGATTAAAAAGATTGACGGAGAGGTTAGTGTTTCTTCTGCAATAGTTTAGGGGGATGGGCGGTTTGTTTTCACCGGGAAAATTACTGCTCACTTCCGAATATGCCGTTTTGGACGGTGCTCTTGCCTTGGCTGTTCCTACGCGGCCGGGGCAGGAGTTTTTTTTTGAGGTTTTTCCGGGTGGTTCTTCTTTGGTTTGGGAGGCTTTTCATCAGGGGAAGCGATGGCTTTACCTTAGGGCGGATTATTCCGACTGGCGTATTTTAGAGACTAATCATCCGAAGGCGGCGGCTTTTGTACTTCATACTTTGCGTCAACTTCAGGGGCTGGCTTCGCCAAAGTTTCGTGGGGAGGAAAGTTATGTTTTGAAAACCAATTTGCAGTTTCCGGCGGACTATGGTTTGGGCAGTAGCTCGACGTTGATGAATAACTTGGCTCAGTGGGCGGAAGTGGATGCTTTTTTGCTTAACGAGAAGGCTTTGGGGGGGAGTGGATACGATATTGCAGTGGCCATGGAAAAGAAGCCTTTGCTTTTTCAGTTGACGGAGCAGGGGCGCTGTGTGGAAACGGTAAATTTGGATTGGGCGTTTCGAGAGGAGCTGTTGTTTATTCATCTTAACCAAAAACAGGATTCCCGAGAGGGGATTGCTCTCTACAAAGCGAAGCCTCGTTCAAAAGAATTTGTCGATCGTTTTACTGCGATTACGAGGTTGGCTTTGTCGGCGGATGGGCTGGCTTTGTTTTCGGATCTTATGGAAGAGCATGAACTTCTTTTGGCTTCGTTTTTGGAACGGGAAACGGTAAAGTCGCTTTTCTTTTCGGACTGTCCTGTTTTTGTGAAAAGTTTGGGGGCTTGGGGGGGCGATTTTGTAATGAGCCGTAAATTTTCGGGATGGGAAGATTATTTCTCGGGGAAAGGATTTTCTAAGGTTTTGACGTGGAATCAACTCATCGTGTGAGTTTTAGTTTTTTTCTTTTTTTTCTTGGTGATTCTGATTAATATCATTAATTTTAAGACGCACTAAAAAACGCTTTAATCGTAAATTTGTTACTCCGAAAAAGGGAATAATCTATTTAAACTATATTTTATGAAAAACATCAAGATCATTCAGGAATTGCACGAGCTGGGTATCACGGGCTACCATGAAGTGGTTTACAACCCTACCTACGAGGAACTTTTCAAGGCGGAAACCTCCAAGAAAAATCAGGGGTACGAGAAAGGGGCTGTAACGGAATCGGGTGCGGTGGCTGTAAAAACGGGTATTTTCACTGGACGTTCACCTAAAGATAGATATATTGTAAAGGATGATGTAACCAAAGATACGATTTGTTGGGACGGGAAGGTTAATTTTCCGACCACTCCGGAGATTTTCAAATCTTGTAAGGATTTGGTGTTGAAGCAGCTTTCTTCATCCAAGAAGTTGTATGTGGTGGATGCTTTTTGCGGGACTAATCCGGATACTCGTCTGAAGGTTCGTTTTGTGATGGAGGTGGCTTGGCAGGCTCACTTTGTGACCAATATGTTCATCCGTCCTTCCAATTACGAACTGGAGCACTTTGGTAAGCCGGATTTCATTGTGATGAACGGTTCCAAAACCACGAACCCGAATTGGAAAGAGCAGGGGCTTAACTCTGAAAACTTCGTGATGTTTAACTTGACCGAGAAAATTCAGATTATCGGTGGAACTTGGTACGGAGGGGAGATGAAGAAAGGAATGTTCGCGATGATGAATTACTATCTTCCGCTTAAAGGAATGGCTTCAATGCACTGTTCGGCCAATGTGGGCGAAAAAGGCGATGTGGCTCTTTTCTTCGGATTGTCGGGTACGGGTAAGACTACGCTTTCGGCGGATCCTAAGCGTTACCTTATCGGGGACGACGAGCATGGTTGGGACGATAATGGGGTATTCAACTATGAAGGCGGTTGTTATGCGAAGGTGATTGATCTTACGGAGGAGAAAGAACCGGATATCTACAGAGCGATTAAGAGGGATGCGTTGTTGGAGAACGTGGTGGTGAACGAGTACGGAGAAATCGACTATAAAGACAACTCCATTACGGAAAACACGAGAGTATCTTATCCTATTTACCATATCAACAAGATTGTGTTGCCTTCTAAGGCGGGGCATGCGAAGAAGATTGTTTATCTTTCGGCGGATGCTTTCGGGGTATTGCCTCCGGTTTCTTTATTGAATGAGGATCAGGCTCAGTACCACTTCTTGTGTGGTTATACGTCTAAGTTGGCGGGTACGGAGCGAGGAATTACCGAGCCTCAGCCGTCGTTTTCACCGGCGTTTGGAGAGGCGTTTTTGACGCTTCATCCGACGATGTACTCCAAAACGCTTATCGGAAAGATGAAGGAGCATGGTGCGAAGGCTTATTTGGTGAATACGGGATGGAACGGAACCGGCAAGCGTATTTCGCTTAAAGATACTAGAGCGATTATTGATGCGATTATCGACGGATCGATTGATAATGCGCCTAAAGCGACTATTCCGATCATGAATTTGGAAATTCCTACGGCATTACCTAATGTTTCTGAGGGCATTTTGGATCCTCGGGATACGTATGCGGATGCTTCGGAATGGGAAGCGAAAGCGAAGGATTTGGCTGCGAGATACATCAAAAACTTCGAGCAGTATTGCGATAACGAAGATGCTAAAAAATTGGTTGCTGCAGGGCCTCAGTTGCCTTAGTAGGTTGGCGTTTTCGATCATGAAAAATCCTCAGACTTTGGGTCTGAGGATTTTTTTGTTAAGTTCTTATCTTATTTATTTAACGGTGTTTTGGAGAGTGTTTTTTGTCAAATAAATGGCGGCCAAGCGGTAACCTTCGACGCCGAATCCCGATAAAACGGCATCGGTATGGGGGGCGGTAACGGATTTCTGCCTGAAAGGCTCTCTTTTATAGATTGGGCTGATGTGCACTTCGACTTTTGGGCAGAGGATGTTTTTAAGGCAATCGGCTAAAGCATAGGAATAATGGGTAAAGGCTCCGGGATTGATGATTAAAGCATCATAGTCGGTGTCCTGAAGGCGGTCGATCAGTGCGCCTTCGTGATTGGATTGGAAGTAGTCGATGGTAGCGGTTTGGGCAAATTCGTCTTTCAATGCGCTTAGAACATCGGTCATGGAAACCGTGCCGTAGATTTCGGGTTCTCTTGTCCCGAGAAGGTTTAGATTAGGGCCGTTAACGATCAGTAGCTTCATTCTTTTTTTATCAAAGATAAGGATTTCGATAGAGAACGGCCGTGGAAATTTGGTGGCTTTTGTGAGGTTTTTATCGGGGAATAAAAAAACGAGCTTTGATATAAAGCTCGTTTTGCGGGTTTATTTTTTCTTTGCCGAGGTTTTTCGTGTGGTTTTTTTCTTTTCGGCAAAAGCATTTTTGTCTTGTTCGGTAATCCATTTTTTCACGTCTTCAAGGGAGACTTGGGCTAACTCTTCGGCGGTGTATTTCTCGTCGTTTTTGTTTTTTGGGATTTTGAAATTGGTTTTTCCGAACTTGATGAAAGGTCCCCAGCGGCCGTTTTCAATGGCTATTTTTTCTTTTTCCCATTGTTGGATGTAGCGGTTGGCTTCTTTTTCCAACTTGGCCTCGATTAATTCATTGACGTCGCTCTGCGAAAGGTTTTCAAAATCGTATCTTTTGGGGATGTTGACGTAAATGTTCTGGTATTTGATGAAAGGGCCGAAGCGTCCGGTGCCTTTGGTTACGGGCTCTCCTTTGAAGGTGGCAATGGGGCGGTCGGCTTCTATCTTTTCACGGATGGCTTCTTCGGCGGTTTCTTGGGTTACGGAAAAAGGATCGGTGCCTCTTCCTAGGGAAATGAATGTTTCGCCCCATTTCACGTACGGGCCGTATCTTCCTACGCCCACCGAAACGGGCTGCCCTTGAAATTCCTTTAGGTCAAACGGAATTTTGAAGAGTTCTAAGGCTTCTTCCAAGGAAATGGTGGCGATGTTTTGTCCCGGAAGCAGGGAGGCGTAAGCCGGCTTTTCTTCCTCGCTGTTTTCTCCGATTTGAATCATGGCGCCGTAGCGTCCCATTCTTGCGTATACGTTTTTTCCGGTTTTAGGGTCTTTGCCGAGCAGTCTTTCGCCTGTGGCTCGGTCGGCGTGTTCTTCTACGTCCTGAATTCTCGGATGGAAAAAATCGTAAAAATCCGTCATGACGTTTTTCCACCTTTTATCTCCGCTGGCGATTTCGTCAAACTCTTGCTCGACTTTTGCGGTAAAGCCAAAATCTAAGATTTCGGCGAAATTTTCGGTCAGAAATTCGTTCACAACTTCTCCGATGTCGGTAGGGACGAATTTGTTTTTGTCTCCACCGAATTTTTCGGTCAGAATTTCTTTTTTTACAGCGGTTTTTCCCAATGTCATTTTCACGATTTCGCGTTCTTGAGGGAGAATTTCCCTTTTATCGACATACTCGCGATTTTGGATGGTTTGGATGGTCGGGGCATAGGTGGAGGGTCTTCCGATGCCCAGTTCTTCCAATTTTTTCACCAAACCGGCTTCGGTGTATCGGGCTGGTGGGCGGGAAAACTTCTCGGTTGCTGTAATGGCTTTGTATTCCAAGGTTTCCCCCACAGCAACTTTGGGAAGATTTTTTTCGCTGTCGTCTTCATGGTCTTCGTCTTTGGTAATGCCATAGACTTTAAGGAAGCCGTCGAATACGATGACTTCGCCCTGAGCTTCAAAGCTGGCAGGAAGCGTCGGATGACCTATTTCGATAACGGTTTTTTCGATTTCGGCATTGGCCATTTGAGAGGCCAGTGTCCGCTTGTAGATGAGTTGGTAGAGTTTATTCAGTTGGGCATCTCCGATGGATTTTACCGAAAAATCCGTGGGACGGATGGCTTCGTGGGCTTCCTGAGCCGAGGAGGATTTGGTGGTATAATTCCTCGGTTTGGAATATTTCTCTCCAAACTCCGAGACGATATGGGCTTTGGCTCCGTTAATGGCTTCTTGCGAAAGGTTGACCGAGTCGGTTCTCATATAGGTGATGTACCCTTCTTCGTAAAGCCTTTGAGCCACGCGCATGGTTGTGGTTACCCCGTAACCGAGACGGTTGGAGGCTTCCTGCTGGAGGGTTGATGTAGTGAACGGAGCCGAGGCGGATCGGGTTCCTGGTTTTTTTTCCACATTCAAAACGGAGAAAGCCGTAGTTTGACACTGTTCAAGAAAGGCATGAGCGTCGTTTTCCTGCGTGAAATCTTTTTTGAATTTAGCGTTTATTTTTTGTTTTTCTGCGTTTAGAAAATCGCCTTCGATTTTAAATACGGAAGAGGCTTGGAAATCGCGAATTTCCTTTTCTCTTTCCACAATCAATCTTACCGCAACGGATTGAACTCTTCCGGCGGAAAGCCCAGTTTTGATTTTTTTCCAAAGGACGGGAGACATTTCAAAACCCACGATTCGGTCCAATACGCGGCGGGCCTGTTGGGCATTGACGAGATTTTGGTCGATGTTTCTAGGGTTTTCAATGGCTTTCAGGATGGCGTTTTTCGTGATTTCGTGAAAAACGATGCGTTTGGTGTTTTCGTCCTTTAAGTTGAGTTCTTGGGCCAAATGCCAAGCGATGGCTTCCCCTTCGCGGTCCTCATCGGAGGCCAGCCATACCGTCTCGGCTTTTTTCACGGCTTCTTTCAGTTCTGCGACAATTTTCTTTTTGTCGGCAGAGACTTCGTAGTCGGGTGAGAAGGTTTCCAAGTCGATTCCCATGCCTTTTTTTGGCAAGTCGCGGATGTGTCCGAAGCTGGATTTGACTTGAAAATCTTTTCCGAGGTATTTTTGTATTGTTTTAGCCTTGGCGGGAGACTCTACGATGACGAGGTTTTTTGACATCCTGTTTTTTTTGCAAAAGTAGAGTTTTTTTTACTTTTCCCAATTGTTTAGACAAGAATAAGGCTTATTTACCGAAATAAATAAGCCTTAATGGTTTCGATTTTATAAAAAAGCACTATTCTTTGGGAAGAAAAACTTCAGCCAGCATGCATCTTGCACTTCCGCCGCCGTTGGTTTCAATGGTTTGAAGGTCGGAATAAAGGATTTCGGAATAATTTTCGATGGCGTCAATCTGCGCTTTGGTAAGCGACTGGTAGGCGCTTTGGCTCATGACCAAAAAGGTTTGGCCTTCGCTATTGTTTAATTGGAGCATGTTGCCGGCAAACTGCTGCATTTGTTCTTCCGAAATGGAGATGATTTCTTTACCGCTGTTTTGGATGACGGAAGAAACGTAAGCTCTTTCTTCGGCATTGTCGATGCAGTCTAAACAGATGACGACGAAACGATCGGCCACGCACATCATAACATTGGTATGGTAGATGGGGAGGCGTTCGTTGCCTGCGGTTTGGAAGCTGTGGAAGACCACGGGTTCGTAACCTATTTTTCCGCAGAATTCACGGAAAAGTTTTTCGTCCAACCTCAGGGATACGGAGCCGTAAGCCAAGCGGTTGTCGTGGTCGAAAATCATACTTCCGGTTCCTTCAAGGAAGAGCTCCTCGTTTTCGTAGTGGGAAAGATCTTGGATTTCGTTGATTTTAAAACCTGAAGCTTTTACGGCTTCGATGATTTCGGGTCTTCTCTCGTCTCTTCGGTTGGGGGCGAACATCGGATAGAGAAAAACTCTTCCGTCCTGTCCGAAGCTTACCCAGTTGTTTGGGAAGATGGAGTCGGGGGTGTGGGGTTCCAAGGTGTCTTTTACGGTAATAACGCGAATGCCCTTTGAGCGGAGTTTTTCCACAAAACGATTGAATTCTTCAAGGGCTTTGGTTTGGGTGTCGCTGTTTTCCGAATTGACTTGAAAGTAATTGTTTTTTGCGGTTTGGGCGTTGTAACCGAACGCGATGGGTTCGATCATGAGGACGGTATCCGTTGTTTGCATTGTTATTTTTTTAATTTTTACAAAAATAGTCAATAAAATTGATTAAATTTAGGATTCGGATTTCGGTTCGTATTCTGTGGGCGAGAAAGCCAAGAAGGTGAGGATGAATCGAGAAGTTCGTTAGAAATAAAAGAAAATTTTATGCTTGAGATTGCTTGTTTTGAAATGACTTCTGCCGAGACGGCATTGCGTTCGGTGGCGGATCGGATTGAATTTTGTACGCAGCAGCAACAGGGAGGATTAACGCCTAATATTGATGAATTTCGTTATCTGAAGTCCATTTCGGATAAGCCTATTTATGTAATGATCCGTCCGAAAGGAGGTTCGTTTCTGTATTCGGATCAGGAATTTTTGCAGATGCAGAAGGATTTGACGGCGTTTAAGGCTTCGGGAGCGGACGGTTTTGTTTTCGGGATTTTGAACTCGGGCAATCGTGTCGATAAAGAAAGAAATCTTCGGTTGGTGGACCTTGCCGGAGAGGTGCCATGTACTTTTCACCGTGCGGTGGATCGTACACCTGATTTGGAGGCTTCAATGGAAACGATTATCGAGCTGGGATTTCGTTCGGTGCTGACTTCGGGGGGAGCCGAAAACGCAATGAAGGGCAAGGAAAAGCTAAGGGCGTTAGTCGCCCGGTATGCCGGCCGTATTTCGGTTTTGATCGGTGGGGGAGTGCGTGCTGATAACATTGCGGAACTGAAAGCCTTTACCGGTGCGGAGCACTTTCATTCTTCGGCAATTCCTCCCTATGAGATGTTTGCCAGCGACGAAGAAATTAAAAGGATGAAAAAAAATCTATAGCATTCTGCTATAGATTTTTTATTTTTTCAGTCAGTTTTTTCTTTTTTTTCTTTCATAAAGGACTTCGGTTATTTTGCCGCCGACCCACGAGAAAGGGAAGAACGTCAGAAAGATGCAAATCTTATAAAACGTGGGATGGTAGGGGAAGATAATGATGTCCATCATGGCGATGAACAAAAGGATGAAGCCGATTAGAATAGCATAAGCCACTTTGGCGTATTTTACGATGACGGCTGTGGCTACCCCTCCTATGGTGGCGGCTATGCCGGAAAGAAATAGCAGAAATGCAAAAAAGCCGTTGTTGTTTCTCATGGAATACAAAAATTTCTCCCAGGTTTGGAACGGGGAAATTCTCTCGTAGGTAATCCAGTCGGGGTTGATTCTCACGCCCAAAGAAATAATAAGCGCCGAGACACACAAGCCGACAAGGACGGCAAACGTATTCCTTAGAAAACTCATTTGATTTTTAAAACTGGTGGGCAATCATGGATATTTCGACCTCAACGTTTTTGGGCAGGCAGGACACCTGTACGGTCTCTCTTGCGGGGTAGTTGTCGGGGTCCAGGTATTCGGCATAGACGGCATTCATGGCGGCAAAATCGTCCATGTTTTTAAGGAAGATGGTGGCTTTTACCACGTTGCTGAACGTCATTCCTGCGGCCGAGAGTATAGCCTGAAGGTTTTTCATGACTTGGTGGGTGGCTTCTTCGATGCCCTCCAGTAATTTGCCCGTTGAAGGATCCATGGGCAGTTGCCCCGAAATGTAAAGTACACCGTTTACCATATTGGCTTGGGCGTAAGGGCCTATGGCTGCCGGAGCCTCGGAGGTGGAAATAATCTGTTTCATTAGGGTCGGATTTATTTTGTCCCGCAAATATAATCAATATTATGCTAGATGAAAAGCCTTAAAAATTCGCCGTGGGGTCGGTAAAGCTGCGGTCTCTGTATTTGAGGGCATCTCTCAGGATATTGGCTTTAATACCGATAAAGAAGTCGTAAACTTTATACCGCCCGAAAGGCACCCAGTTAAAATCAATGACGAAGCTCCTTTGGTCTCTGTGGAATCCGAGTCGTGTGTAGGCGAGTTCTTTGGTGATGAAATCGTAATTGGTGCTGCCGCTGATATTCCAGTAAGGCGTAAGTTTTAGCGTACCGGTCAGCCCGAGGGAAGCGACGCTGTTGCCAAAGCGGGTGGTGCCTTTGGTGTAGGCATAGTTTGCGTTCAAATTCAGGGTCCATGGTTGGGCGAAATGGGCGTAGCCGTGATCGTCAAAAAAGTAGTTTTCGTAGCGAATTTCACCTTTGGATTTGTACCGTTCGGAAGGTTTCTTTTGGTCTTTGTTAAAGAGAGATTCGCTTAGAGGAACAGCCAATTGAACATTGAATCCTTGGACGTTGAATCCTCCGAATTCTTCGGTACGGGTTCCGGTTCCGTTAGCGTCGTACGTGGTTTTATAAGGGTCAATGACGAGGCTGGAGTTCAGGCTCAGTTTACCGTCCATAAAGGAGGTTTGCCCTGATACGTTAATCATGCTCCATTTAAAACTTTTGGCGGCGAAATTGTAGGCTCCGGAAACGTTCAGGGTTTCGAAGAGTTTGATTTTTTTTACCCCCACTGAATCTTGTTTGGAGCGGACTTTCATTTCAAGGTTGTTGGAGATGTTGTAGGTCAGGGCGCCTATCATTCCGGTGGAGGGTGAACCGAAGAGGCCTCCGTCGAATATGGAGTAGGGAGTTAGGGCACCTTGGGCGTTGTAGTACTGGCGGAAGTAGCCCCAGCGGGGTTCTCCGAAATCGGGTTGGTAGGTGAGGCCGATGCTCGGGATCATCATGTGTCTGACTTTTTCGATAAAGGCTCCTTTCTTGAAGTTGAGCATACCGTAGAGGGTGGTTTGCAGGCTGGTGCTGGCCGAAAACACGGAGAATCCCGAAATACTCTTGTGGTAGGTGTTTTCCACGGCATTGGTCAGAGGGTTGTAGGCTCGGGTGAGGTATTTGTTGGTCAGAACATTGTTGGCGGAGGCCGAAACGCTAAAGGTAAAGTATCGCAATAGATTAGTGTTAGTGGTCAGGCCGATATTGTTTTGCAAGCCGGTTTGCATGTTGTTCCACATGGTGGAGGTAAACATGTTTTCCTGCTTGACGTTGTTAACGAAATTGGAAAAATTGAATCCGGTATTGACGGTGATGTTTTCCAAAAGGCCCTGTCTTACTCCTCCGTTTTTGGGACGGAAAAGGTAGAATTGATTAATGGCGACGTTCATTTGGGGAAGTCGCAAGTTAACGGTACCGTCGGCGAAGTTTTGAGAATAAGAGGCGGTGCTGGTGATGGTTATTGGAAGGGTAAGAAAGCGTTTGGTTGCACTTAGGGTTGAGTTTTGCTGGGTGTTGAGAACGCTCTGATTAAAAATATAGTTATTATTAATGGTGTTGTTATAGAATCGGTTGCTTACGATGTCCACAGAGGCCGAGAAAGTGAAGTAAGGGTTTGCTTTGGCGTCTTGTTGGTGTCTCCATCCGATACGGTAGGTGGAGGATTTGCTGTAATCGGCTAATCCTTTGATACCTCGTACGGTAGCGCCGACTTCAGAGGAGAAGTTTCCCGAATAGCGGTAATTTTTCTTGTAATTGACCTCGGGGCGGAGGTTCCAGCTTCCTTTGGTAAAGAAATCGGCCAGGATTTTCACGTCGAAATGTTGGCCAATCGGTTGGTAATAGCCCAAACCGTTGAGAAAGAAACCGACGTCTTGGCGTTCGCCGAAGCTGGGAATAAGGATTCCGGCGCTGCGTTTATCGGAAAATGGAAGGATTCCGAAAGGCAGTGCTAAAGGGGTGGGCACTTGTTCGATGTACATTTGGATTGGCCCGGTGATGACTTGCGATTTCTTTTTTCCTTTGATGAGTTTGATGGTTGGAGCCAGGAGGTAATAATCGGCTATGGTGTCTTTTTTTTGCAGGAAGTATTCATCCGTGGTGTACTTGCCACGTCTCATGTAGAAAATAGAATCGTTTATTTTTTTTGTTTTCTCGGCGACGATGATGCCTTCGCTTTCCTCGGTTCGGGCATTGTAGGCGATGGCTTGTCGGGATTTGTAATTGAAGTTGAATTGGTCGGTTTCGTATTTTTTGCCTCCTTGTTCGGTGATTACGGGCTCTATGACTCTTCCTTTTTCATTGAGTTTGCCGCGGGCAAAGACATTGCCGGTATTCCAGTCGATGGAGATGTAGTCTGCATTGATGACCATGTCCTGATAGGAAATCTTGGCGTTTTTATTGAGGTAAGTCATTTTTTTCGGCAAATCGTTCCGAATGTGGTCGGCGTTAGTTTCCACGACGTCGTCCAGTTGTTCTTTTGGGGTTGGTGTTTGGTTTTTTGTCGTGGAAACGGTATCGTTAACTATCTCATTTTTAGACTTGTTTTGAGCGTTTAGGTTTCCCAAAAAAGTGTTAAAAATTAGGATAATTAAAATATGTAGTCTATTTTTGAAGCCTATTTTGATGCGGGTAATGTTTAAAATTAACGGGCTCAAAATTAAATATTTTTATAATAATGAGGACTATTACAACTAAATATCTGCAAAAATATTTCGTAGTATTCTTTGTTTTTTTCTTTGCTTTGACGCTGGCACAGAAGAAGTTTACGGTGGTGTTGGATGCCGGTCATGGCGGCCCGGATCACGGGGCGAACCGGACGTATCCGGACATTGGGTACGTGGCCGAAAAGGACATTACGCTGGCGGTGGCTCTAAAGGTGGGGCGGCTTTTGGAAAAGGACAAGGATTTTAAGGTGATTTATACTCGCAAGACGGATATGTTTCCGTCTCTCACGGAGCGGACTACTTTGGCGAACCGGAGTAAGGCGGATTTGTTTGTTTCCATTCACGTGAATGCCAATCCAAAGACGGCGCCTTATGGTTCGGAGACTTATATTCTTGGGGTGGATCAAAATAAAACCAATCTTGAGGTGGCCAAGGCGGAAAACGAGGTGATTTATTTGGATGCTCAGGACCGCGAGATGTTTGCGTCTTACGATCCGAAATCGCCGGAGTCTTTGATTGCGCTGAAGATTCAACAGTCTCGGTATCGGGACGGGAGTTTGGCTTTGGCGGGGTATGTGGAAGATAATTTTGCCAATAAAGACAAGCGTTTTTCCCGTGGGGTGAAGCAGGCAAACTTTCACGTTTTGAGGATGAATGCTATGCCTTCGGTTTTGATTGAGATGGGGTTTGTGAGTAACTACGATGAAGCGCATTATATTGCTTCCGAAAAGGGGCAGAATGAAATTGCCGAAAGCATTTACAATGGGATTGCAAGTTATAAAAAGGCGTATGACAAGAAAGGCGGAAAGGTGCCCGCAGCTCCGGTAGAGCCGGAAAAGCCTAAGGAGCAGCCTTTGAAAAACGACTTCCGTATCCTTCTGATGAGCACTCCGGTGAAGTACGCGGAAGGAGCCCCTGAGCTAAAAGGTCTCAATTATCTGCTGACGATTAAAGAGGGGACACTGTATAAGTACTATTATGCGGTGACGAATTTGGCTTCCGTTCGGGATGGTAATCTGAAGACGGCTAAGGACGCGGGATTTCGAAATGCTACGGCGATAGGTTTTGTTCCGAACCAAAAATTAGGGTCGGGGTATTATACTCTTGAAGTGGCATCTGGTAAAGAGCGGTTGAGTGCCAATTCGGAAGTTTTGAGGATTTTGAAGGATAAGGTACAACGGAGAAAGGAAAATGGTATTTTCTATTATACTTACGGGAATGTGAAATCGTTGGAAGAGGCGGTTGCTTTACAGAAGGAATTGGAAAAACAAGGATTGAAAAACACCGTTATTCAGAAGGTGACAGAATAAATTTTGGAAAAAATTTTGCGAATAGAAAAAAAATGTTATTTTTGCACTCGCTTTTTCGGCCTATTCGTCTAGTGGTTAGGACTCAAGATTTTCATTCTTGCAACAGGGGTTCGATTCCCCTATAGGCTACAAATAACATTTGTAATCAGGTTTTTATAAATGTGTAAACTAAAACAGAAACTTTATTAAGTTTCTGTTTTTTTTGTTTGAAACGTGGGGCTTTCCTTTGAAAATTTGCCTTGTTTCCGATTTTTCCCTTTTTGTTTTTCTGTCCCTTGAGGTGGGGCTGTAAGCTCCCCCGAAAACAGTACAATTTAAAAGTATAAAATTATTAAATTTAAAT
This sequence comes from Bergeyella anatis, assembly GCF_036016955.1. NCBI lineage: Bacteria > Pseudomonadati > Bacteroidota > Flavobacteriia > Flavobacteriales > Weeksellaceae > Bergeyella > Bergeyella anatis. The sequence continues at coordinate 272,730 of NZ_JAYWXI010000002.1, forward strand.
TGTCAGAAACATTATGAAAAAGAGCAGATTCAGTCCGGAGCAGATAGCTAAGATA